>DAIBSV010000034.1 GCA_027415455.1 Nitrospirota bacterium
TCCGCTCAGGGCAAATCAGGCGGGATATGATCGTCGTGGATGGAAAGTCGGGGATCACGGGGGCAGGAAGGTCTCTCCCTGTTCGCCATTACACGCATTGGCGTTTCCGCTGTTGACGATGATCGCGCGAATGCCGGAACCCCGAACGCGCCTCTGGGAGATCCTGACGGGTTGGGGGTATCGCGAAAGGGGTGGGGATGATCCATCCCCAGATGGCCACCTTGCTTGTATTTCTGACAACCGATGCATCCGTGGAAAAAGGGGCTCTCCAGGGGGCTCTCGCTCAGGCTTCCGACAAGACTTTCAACGCCCTGACCGTCGACGGGGATACGAGCACGAACGATACGGCCCTGATCCTGGCAAGCGGCCTTGCAGGAAATGCTCGTATTTCCAGAAACTCTTCTGAATACGAGGATTTCTGTGCTCTTGTTCTCTCCGTCTGCCAGTCTCTTAGAGATCAGCTTGTCAGAGACGGGGAAGGTGTCACGAAGATTATCAGGATTCAGGTTTCGGGAGCCCGTTCCCGTGGAGACGCACGGAAGGTTGCCCAGGCCATTTCCCGCTCCCTTCTCGTCAAGACGGCCTTCTTTGGTGAGGATGTGAACTGGGGGAGAATTATGGTTGCCATCGGAAACTCCGGTGTGAGGGTCTTCGAGGAGAAGATCGACATATTCATGGGGCCCGTTGCGCTTGTCCACAAGGGGGTTGGCCTCGGACCTCTTCAGGAGGAAAAGGCCCTTGAGGTGATGAAGGGAAAGGAAATTACGCTGCGTGTCATGCTGGGACTTGGCTCAATGGAAGCGGAGTACTGGACCACAGATCTGTCCATCGAATACGTCCGGATCAATGCCGGATACAAGGGAAGAACTTAGGACGATTGTTTGCTTAAGCATTTTGTGGTATAAGTAAATGTTTTTTAGAGGAAGGTGGCGTTTATTCCTCTCTGTCGGTTTTGCCCTGCTGGATGAGAGTGAGTTCCTGTAGGCAGATCAGGACAGCGGCCTTCGGCCAGAATCGCCAAACACAAAAAACAGCGAACCCCGGAAAAAATCCGGAAAACCCATGGGTCCGCGCAGAAGATCCAAATCGCCATCCCACGCGGCGGGAACGGTTCGCAAAGGTCAACCCAATGATCAGGAGACATCAATGGCTAATGTGACAATCAAGGAACTTCTGGATGCGGGTGTTCACTTCGGACACCAGACAAAGCGATGGAATCCGAAGATGAAGCGGTTCATCTATGGAGAGCGTAACGGAATCTACATCATTGATCTTCAGCAGACGACCCGCCGATACCGTCAGGCGACGCGGTTCATCAAAAATATGGTGGCCGAGGGCAAGTCGGTCCTCTTCATTGCGACCAAGAAGCAGGCTCAGTCCATCATCCAGGAAGAGGCCGAGCGGTGCGGGATGTTTCATGTCACCCAGCGGTGGCTTGGGGGCATGCTGACAAATCATCAGACGATCCGGAAGTCGGTCGAACGTCTGAAGAAGATCGAATCGATGAAGGAAAGCGACCAGTGGGCGCGCCTTCCGAAGAAGGAAGTGGCCCAGATCGAAAAGGAAGAATCCAAGCTTCGAGCGACTCTTTCGGGTATTCGTGGAATGGGACAGCTTCCTGGAGCCATCTTTGTCGTGGATCCCAAGAAAGAACATATCGCCATTCACGAAGCGAACCGGCTTGGGATTCCGGTGGTGGCCATGGTTGACACGAACTGCGACCCCGATCTGATCGACTATCCGATCCCGGCCAATGATGACGCAATCCGGTCCATCCGCCTGATGGCCGAAGGAATCGCCGATGCCGTACTCGAAGGAGCGCTCTCCCGGCGATCACCCGGCAAGGCGGCCGCTGAGCCGGCCGCGGCCAATGCAGAGCTTGCGGAGGCTTTTTCGGCGGGTAATTCCGGAGAGAAATAAATAAGCGCGGCGGGAGGGGGATTTCCTCTCCCGCTTTCTCTCATCGTTAGTCTGGAGATGTCGGGAAGGATCTGAACGGAAAGAGACGGAGGAACGGATCGATATGGAAATTGCTGCAAATGTGGTCAAGGAGCTTCGTGAAAAAACCCAGGCGGGCTTTATGGATTGCCGGAAGGCCCTTGTCGAGGCCAATGGAGATCCCGAGAAGGCCTACGAAATCCTGAAGAAGAGCGGCGCTCTCAAAGCCAGCAAGAAGGCAGACCGGGAAACGGCGGAAGGGCTTGTCGGTTCCTATATTCATGCCGGTAGCAAGATCGGGGTTCTGGTTGAGGTCAATTGCGAAACGGATTTCGTGGCCCGGACAGACAATTTCAAGGAGCTGGTCCGGAATTTGGCCATGCATATCGCTGCGGCCGCTCCGACTTATGTCGACAGAAGCGCCCTCCGGGAAGAAGAGATCGAGAAGGTGCGTGCCGGATTCTTGGCCGAGGTGCAGGACAAGCCTGAGAAGGTTCGGGGCAACATCGTGGAAGGCAAGCTTGAAAAATATTTTCAGGAGGCCTGCCTTCTCGATCAGCCTTATGTGAAGGACCCGGGAGTCGTGGTTCGGGACCTGATTGCGGGCGAGATCGCCAAAATGGGCGAGAATATCTCCGTCAAACGTTTCTCGCGGTTCCAGATCGGAGAAGGGAAGGGCTGATGCCCGGCTATAAAAGGGTTCTTCTCAAGCTTTCCGGAGAGGCGTTGATGGGAGATCTTTCCTTCGGGATTGATCCCACGGTCCTAGATCGGATCGCCGTAGAAATTCAGGCGGTCGTTTCCCAGAGCGTTGAGCTTGGGGTCGTGATCGGCGGAGGAAATTTCTTCCGGGGCCTCTCGGGAATCAGTCAGGGGATTGATCGGGCGTCAGCGGATTACATGGGGATGCTTTCAACGATCCTGAACGCTTTGGCCCTTCAGTCTGTTCTCGAGAAGAAAGGTGTGTCCACGAGGGTCCTGACGGCCCTCGAAATGCGGGCTCTGGCCGAACCCTATATTCGTCGCCGGGCGATGCGGCACCTCGAAAAGGGCCGCGTCATCATTTTTGCCGGAGGAACCGGAAATCCTTATTTTACCACCGATACCGCGGCCGCCCTTCGGGCAATGGAAATCGGAGCCGAAGTGGTCCTTAAGGCGACAAAGGTGGATGGTATCTACAGTGACGATCCCCGCAAAAATCATAATGCGGAACGGTATGTGGAGCTTAGCTACATCGATGTCCTTGAGAAAAAGCTCAAGGTGATGGACTCAACGGCCGTTTCCCTCTGCATGGACAACAATCTTCCAATCATTGTCTTCGATCTTAACGGTCCCAACAATATCGTCCGGGTGGTTCAGGGCGAATCGATCGGGACTCTGGTTCGCTAGAACCCAGGGAGTGTACAGCGGGAGGCTGAGATGGATGCGGAACTGAAGGGCTTTGCGGAAAAAATGGATCACGCGGTGGAACATTTCCGAAAGGAAATCCAGACCCTGCGGACGGGTCGTCCTTCACTGACGCTCATCGAGCACATCCGGGTCGATTACTATGGAAATCAGGTTTCGCTCGACAAGGTGGCGGCTCTCAACATTGTCGACAACCGGATGATCACCATCACCCCATGGGAAACCAAGATTATCGGGGATATTGAAAAGTCGATCATGGCCGCAAACCTGGGGCTGACACCCCAGAATGATGGCAAGACGGTCAGGATCGTCGTTCCTCCAATGACCGAGGAACGGCGAAAGGAAATGGTCAAACTCCTCAAGAAAATGGCCGAGGAGGCAAAGGTCTCTCTTCGAAACATCCGCCGGGATGCAAATGAGGATATCAAGAAAAAAAACAAGGAAGGTCTCATCCAGGAAGACCGGGTAAAACGGCTTCAGGACGAGGTTCAGAAGCTGGTCGACGGGGCGGGTTCCAAGGTGGACGAACATGCTCGCAAGAAGGAGCAGGAAATCCTGACAACCTGACACGATGAGACTTCTGGCCCCCATCTTGCACTCCCTTCCGGAGCCGGGGTTTCCGGAGGGCCGGACCCGGGTGACAGTCGATCTCGATCAATTTGTCCATAATGTCCGGAAAGTTGAAGCGTTCCTCCAGCCTTACGAGGAGCTCCTTCCGGTCATCAAGGCCAACGCCTATGGCCATGGACTTCTTCCCATCATGAAGACCATTTCTTCAATGGGAATCAACCGCGTGGCGGTGATGGGTGCCGACGAAGCCCTTTCCCTGAGAAGGGGAGGGTTTTCCGGAACGATCATTCTTCTCGGAGGATTTTCCGGACCAGAACTTTCTCTTTGTTTTCAGGAACGGCTCACTCCCGTTCTCCATCATCCCGACCAGCTTCGACTCCTCGATCATGCGTCCTTCCCAGACACATTTTTGGATCTCCACCTCAAGATAGACTCTGGAATGGGGCGTCTCGGCTTTCTCCCTGAAGAAATACCGGAGATCCTCGACCTCCTTTCCCGGCTTCCCCAGGCGAGGGTAACGGGGATCATGACTCATTTTCCCCTCTCGGAGGATCGGAAAGACACCGAGGGCTGTGTCGACCTGTTTCGGAAAACACTCCTTCCTATAGTCGCCCATCCTTCAATGGCGAACCTTTCGGTCATTCATATGGCCAACAGTGCCGCTGTGATGCAGGGACTGACCTCGTTTCCGGTCACCCATCCCTCAGGCCGCCGACTTTCCTTTTGGGCAAGACCTGGCCTTTTGCTCTATGGCCATCCCCCCCTTGGGGAACTCCCCGGCTGGAGCGACATTGCCCCGATCTTCAAGGTCGAAGCGCGCCTTCTGTCGGTCAGAAGACTTCCCAAAGGACATTCCATCTCGTACGGAAGAACGGAGATTCTCGCCAGAGACAGCATTGTGGGGATTCTCGGCATGGGTTATGCCGATGGTCTGTCCCGGGGCCTCTCCGGCAAGGGCTGGGGGGTGGTCGACGGAAGGAAGGCCCCCTTTGCAGGAAGGGTTTGCATGGACATGGTGGCCGTCGATCTCACAGGTCTGCCTCGTGAGCCGAAGGTCGGAGAATGGGTCGGGATCATCGACCCGAAGGATCCCGAATCCATGACGGTCGACCAGATGGCCCGCTGGATGGGAACGATTCCCTACGAGGTCCTCTGCCTACTCGGTCACCGGTCGGACAGGAGGTTTGTTGGAGATGCCGCAAGGTCTCTTCAAGATGCTAAATGATGGAATCACCGGTCTCCTGGCGGGATCCGGAGCCCTCTTTATTCTAGGCCTTCGGGGGATCCTGGGAGTGTTCCGGCCGGCCTTTCTATTCAGGAACTTTCTCGAGCAGCTTTTGAAAATCGGGGCTGATTCAACGATCGTAGTCGGAGTGACAGCCTTTTTTACAGGGATGGTTCTGGCTCTTCAAGCGTGGATAGGGTTCAGGAAGTTCAATGCCGAGAGTCTTGTCGGTGCCGTCGTGACGCTGTCGATGACCCGGGAACTCGGTCCGGTTATCACGAGCCTCATGGTCACAGGACGTTCAGGGTCGGCGATGGCGGCAGAGCTTGGCAGTATGCGCGTCACCGAGCAGATCGATGCTCTGGAAAGTCTTGCCGTAAACCCTGTCGACTATCTCGTGACCCCGAGGTTCTATGCCTCCCTTGTGGCACTTCCCCTTCTGACGGCACTGGCCGATCTTATCGGGATCGGGGGAGGATACTTCGTTTCGGTCAAGTTGCTGGGCCTGTCTCCCCACCTCTATTTTCAGGAAATCCGACATTATGTCGAATTGCATGACTTCCTTTCCGGGATCGTCAAGGCCGTCTTTTTCGGTGGGATCCTTTCCTTGTGGGCGTGCCGGACGGGATTTGTTGCCTCCGGAGGGGCGGCAGGGGTGGGTCGGGCGGTGACCCGATCCGTCGTCAGTGCCTCCATGAGCATCCTCGTCATCGATTATTTTCTGACGGCATGGTTGTTCTGATGTCTCCCCCAGCTTCGATCGCCATTTCGAACCTCAGCAAAAAATTCGGAACCCAGGAGGTTCTCCGGAACATCTCCTTTGAGGTTCCCCGAGGGCAGACTTATTGTATTATCGGAGGGTCCGGCCAAGGAAAGTCGGTTCTGCTCAAACATGTCATGCGGCTGTTGGCCCCCGATTCAGGGGATGTCCGGATCGACGGGGAATCGATCGTCGGACTCTCGGGAAAGCCCCTCGACGATGTCCGTAAAAAGATGGGAATGGTCTTCCAGGAGTCGGCGCTATTCGATTCGATGACCTGCCTTGAAAATGTCTCCTTTGGGCTGACGATGCATCGAAGAGATCTCTCCGCAAAAGAGGTCGAGCGAATTGCCCGCGATAAGATCCGTCTGGTCGGATTGTCACGGGTGGAATACAAATTCCCTTCCGAAATTTCCGGCGGAATGAAAAAAAGGGTCGGCATTGCCAGAGCCATTGCCCTGGAACCTGAAATTCTTCTTTATGACGAGCCGACCACGGGCCTCGACCCGATCCTGGCGAGCTCGATTGACGAGTTGATTATCAAAATGAAGGCGGAGCTTCATGTGACCAGCCTCGTCATTACCCATGACATGAACAGCGCTCTCAGGATTGCTGACAGGATCCTGTTCCTCTATCAGGGAAAAATTCATTTCTCCGGAACATCCCAGGAAGTTCGGGAGACGAAGGACCCTGTTCTCGGACAGTTCGTCCGGGGTGAAACCGTCGGTCCCATTCCGGTTATTGCCGAAGTCGATTCGTCAACAAGATCATAAGACGTGTGTTGGGATTGTCACGATCTCTAATCGAAGGAGTCGGTCCTTGAAAGTGTCCGCCGAAACGCGGCTCGGTTTCTTTGTCCTGGTCGCGTTGGGGGTGATCGCCTTTCTTTCCATGCGCCTTGGCCATCACAAGTTGAAGCCGGACCACTCATTTGCTTTTTATGCCGAATTTTCCTCCGTGGACGGCCTTGAAAAAGGGACCGATGTCGAGGTGGCGGGCGTAAAGGTGGGAGAGGTCGATGCCATTACCCTGAGCCCTGCCGGCCTGGCTCGTGTCCGCATGCTGGTCAGCAAGAAAGTGGTAATCCCCTCCGATGCCCGGGCGATCATCTTTTCCAACGGCTTTTTGGGAAAGATGTATGTCGAGATCGAGCCCGGCCCTTCGGGGGTCAGACCTCGTCTCGACCCGGAAAGGGATCGGGAGCCTCCGGGAATCCTTCGCAGGATTTTTGGCGAAATTCCAGGGCCTGACAAGGCTTGGGCCGATGAGGGAAATACCCCCGCCTCGGGGGCTCCTCCTTCGGCTGTCCCACCGTCTGCCTCTCCTCCAGGTTCCCGCGATCCGTCCCCTTCTGGAGAACTCAAGCCGGGTGCGACCCTGGTCGCCCCGGGAACCACCGTGAGCGTCAACAGGCTTGTCAAAAAGCTCAACAAGATCGCCGATGACATTCAGGCGGTCTCCAACTCCCTCAAAGGATCGATAGGGACATCCCAGGGAAAGGAGCAGCTCCGAAGGACCCTCAAACATCTGGACGAACTTACGACCAATCTCCGGGATTTTACGGTGAGCCTCAAGAAAAAATCTCCGGACATTCTCAACAAGGTCGACTCCATCGCCAACAAGATTGACAACGGGGTGGGGACAATCGGATCGCTGGTCAACAAGAACGACGTCTACGACAATGCCGACCAGTCCCTGGCCCATCTGAACAGTATCCTGAAGAAGATCGACGAGGGACAGGGAACGATCGGAAAGCTGGTCAACAATCCGGACGTCTATGACAACCTGTCGAAAACCCTCAAAAAGCTGTCGGGGGTCACGAACAAGGCGGACCGCATGGAGCTGAACGTCTGGATGCGGGGTTTCTATATGCCGAGAGCCGGCACGGCCGAAGGCTTCTTCACGCTCGATCTCTATCCCCGGTCGGACAAGTTTTACCGGATCCAAGTGGTGAGCACCACGAATCCCTACTACACCCAGTCGACCCCCTACACCCAGATCAACGGAAACTATGTGGCAGGTCCGACTCAGATTACCGGGACAACCCAGGGTATCAAGTTCAGTGTGGAGTTCGGGGAGAAGTTCGGAGACTTCGACGTCAGGGCCGGTTTGATTCAGAACAGCTTCGGGTTCGGGGCCGACTACCAGATTTTAAAAAATCTCTTCCTCACCCTGACGGTTTACAATATCGGCACCTACGATCCGTTGACCCCCAACCCCTATTCCCGTCTGTACCTGACCTACACGCTCTTCAACCATATCTGGCTCAACGCGGGATATTACAATGCCTTCAACTCGAGCGTGGCCTCTCCCCTGGTCGGTGGCGGGATCATTTTGAACGACGAAACCCTCAAGTATCTCATCGCGGGACATCTTCCCTGATCCAGCTTCAATCGCTTCAGAATTTGACGAAAGGGCGTCGGATCAGTATTCTGAAAGGACAGAAAAAGAGTTTGAAGGAACACTGGCAGGATAATCCCCCTAAGGTCCGGCTCTTTCGGCGGCAAAGGGGTGTGTTGTCTTTTTGATCATTCCAAGGATAGTTAATGACAGAGCGATACAGTCCTGAAGAGCAGCAGGCTCTTGAGATCGAAGGGACGTCCGGTGTCGATGACACCAGTCATTCCTCGAAACCCTCCTCACCCTCTCCTGGTCAGGGAGCCCGTGATCATATTCTCATTCGGTTTCTATCTTCCCTGATCCTCGCCATCGTCCTCTTCCTGACGCTGGCTGTTCTAACGATCTTCGGGACATTCATCGAGCAGGGAAGGGATCCATCCTTCTATCTCACCTCCTATGGTCCCAAATGGGGGCCCTGGATCCTGAACCTCAAGATCGACAACATTTACCATAGCTGGTATTACACGAGTCTTCTGGCGCTCCTTTGCGTCAATGCCCTGACGTGCGTCTACCGGCGTTTTCCGGTGACCATCCGGTCCCTCTTCAGGGAACGGGTCAGCGTCAGCCGTGAATTTCTGAAAAAACAGAAAGAATATCAGGAGATAGAAATCGCACGCTCTCCGGTTATTCCTTCAGAAGTCCCCTCCCTGGTGGCCGATACCCTCAAGGCCCGGCATTACCAGGTCCAGACCGCAGGTGACGGGAAGGAAACCGCGATTTATGCCCACAAAGGGGTCCTCGGGCGTATCGGATCCCATGTGGCCCACCTGTCGGTCATCGTCATTCTGGCGGGAGGACTGCTGGGCAGTCTGACAGGTTTTCGCCTGTTCGGGACCTTCTATGTGCATACGACCACCTTCATTCCCCAGGGGGGATGGGATCTTCGGGTCAACAAGTTCTGGATCACCCATTACAAGAACGGTATGGTCAAGTCCTATTTTAGCGATGTGGACATCCTGAAGGATGGCAAGATCCTGAAGCACAAGATCATTCAGGTCAACCATCCGCTGTCATTCCAGGGACTTCGATTTTACCAGGCGAGCTTCGGCGAGGCACCGGACCGCCTGGAGTCGGCCGACGTTCTGGTCGTCGACAAGGAGAAAAAGCAGTTTATCGGACGATTCTCCCTGGCCTGGGACAAGGCAACGCCGATTCCCAGAACCCCTTACACCCTGAAGGCTGTCCGATACGTGTCGGATTTTGCCTTTGATCCCAAGACCGGTTCTGTTTTCACCCAGTCTGAAAAGCCCAAGAACCCTGCCGTCCAAATCGAGGTGTACCAGGACGGAAAACTTCTCGGAAGTCCTTGGTTGTTCTATAAGTTTCCCCAAGTTCAGGTCCTCAAGAGCGTTCCGGAATTTTTCATCTTCGGAGGATATCATGCCCCTTTCTATACAGGACTTGAACTAGCCAAAGATCCAGGCGTTCCTATCGTCTGGACCGGATCTTTCCTGCTTGTCGGAGGTCTTTTCCTGTCCTCCTTCATCTTCCATCGGAAGATCTGGCTTCGGGTTCGTCCGCACGGCGACGCTCTTTCCATCGCTGTCGGCGGATTCGGACACAAGGACAAGATCGGGTTTGAGCGAGAGTTCGAAGCGATCGTCGCAGATCTGAAGACGGCGTTGTCGCCCCCCGATCGTCCGGCTCCGGAACCAGTGTCCGGGGCAATGACCCAGAGACCCTCCCTTTCAAATGGATAGGCGGAGGGGAAAGTCATGCAGGATGCGTCAACGAAAGAGACTCTCCCTGGAGTCGGAACTCCGGAGATCTTATATGTCGAAAACTGAGCAAGGAGACTGGTGATGTCCCTTATTAATTCTGTCGGATCGTCCTTCATACTCTATAACACCGTGATCGTCCTTTATCTTGCCGGAACCGTCGCTTACTTCCTTTTCCTGATCTCCCACCGGAAAGAGGTGGGTAAGATTGCGTCCACCGTGACGTTCTCGGGCTGGATCGTCAACACGGCCGCCCTTGTGGGACGCGGAGTTGCGGACCACCACGCTCCCTGGTCCAATCTCTACGAAACCCTGTTCCTGTTCTCATGGGCTTCTGTTCTCGGCTACATGGTCATGGAGTTCAAATACAAGGTTCGCGTTGCGGGAGCTTTTGTCCTGACACTCGTCATGTTTGCGGTGGGAGCTGCACGCATGCTCCCTTACCGTTATCAGATGGTCGAGCCCCTTAATCCCGCCCTCAATTCCTACTGGCTCAAAATTCATGTTTTCACGATGTTTCTTTCCTATGCCGCCTTTGGAATTTCGGCTGCGCTTGCGGGAATCTATCTCGCCAAGCGTCGCGCCGAAAAAAAAGGGTCTGTGGGCTGGATCCTTCAAGAATTTCCTTCTGCGGAGGACCTGGACGACCTGACCTACAAATCCGTTCTCGTCGGCTTCCCCCTTCTGACGCTCGGTGTCATCTTTGGGGCAATGTGGGCCTATGAGGCCTGGGGAGGCTACTGGTCCTGGGATCCCAAGGAGACGTGGTCCCTGATCACCTGGTTCGTTTATGCAGCCTACCTGCACGCCCGCATGACTCGAGGGCTTCGGGGTGCTCCGAGTGCCTACTTTTCGATACTCGGATTTGTCGCGGTCATCTTTTTGTATTGGGGCGTCAGCTTTATCATCCCGGGTCTCCATGCCTACGCGGCTTAAGGAGGCGGGAGGAACAAAATGAAGGGCGGAATGAAGGAAAA
This sequence comes from Nitrospirota bacterium, assembly GCA_027415455.1. The sequence continues at coordinate 10,996 of DAIBSV010000034.1, forward strand.
GTGGCCTTACATAGTGGCAGCCGCTGTCGTCGTGCTCGTTATCGGTTATGTCGTCAAGACGGCGAACATCACTCCGGTTTCAGTTGGGATGGTCGCTCCCGACTTCACCCTCTCCACCGTCGATGGAAAAACCGTTCATCTGTCGGATCTCAGGGGGAAGGTCGTGATGCTCAACTTTTGGGCGACCTGGTGCAAACCGTGTCGTCAGGAAATGCCCTCCATGGAAGAAATGTATCATGGATTCAAGAATCTGGCGGGGGAGCGGTTCGAGTTGATCGCGGTCAATGAGAACAACGTATTCTATCAGGGGAAGATCAGGCCGTTCCTCACCAAGTACGGAATCGACTTTCCCGTTCCGGTGGACCCTCTGGGGAAGCTGGATCATCTCTACAAGATCACGGGGGTTCCCGAAACATTCATCATCGATCAGAAAGGGGTCGTGGCGGAGCATGTGATCGGTCCGCGCGACTGGAGAATGAAGGACAGTCTGGTGACCGTACACAGTCTTCTCGATCATGGACCCAGCACTCCGGCAGCCTATCTTGCCGCCAAGAAGGATGCCGCATCAGGCTATTGACAGGGTTCCAATGAGAAGGTTCGCCGTGACGGGGAGACTGGTTTCGGGCCCCTCCCAGTATGCGCTGGTTCTCGTTATCTTGGGCGTTCTTTTTTTTATCTGGGAATCGGGCGTCGGAATGCCATCGGTATCCGCAGCCGGGTTGGACAGAGGTTTGTCCCGACCTCCGGCCCTTCCCTCGATTGTCCTCAGAGATCTCAGGGGGCAACGGTTCAACACAGCGAATCTATCGGGCCAGCCGCTCCTGATTTTGAACTTCCTGGCTCCATGGTGCGCCCCCTGCCTGCGGGAAATCCCGTCCCTTTCGAGACTGGCCCGGTCTTCGGGGGGATTGATCCGGATTCAGGGAGTTTTGGAAGGGCCGGTCGGACCGGAATCCTTGAAAAAGTTTCTCGGGAAGGGGCATTTCCCCTTCTCAATCCTTTTGGATCCCTCGATGGCCTTTTCCCGGGCGATGGGTGTGCGCGGCCTTCCGACGACCTTTGTCGTCGACTCCGGAGGGCGCATCGTGAGCCGCGTCACCGGAGCGGTCGACTGGAATGACCCGCGCGTTCGACGCTACCTGAGGAGTTTTATTTCATCAAAGGCGGGTTTCTGATGTCGCATCAGCCGATTTCCTGGACTCTGGCATTCCTGGCAGGCCTTGTCTCCTTTGTCTCTCCATGCGTTCTTCCAATCGTTCCATCCTACGTCTCCTATATTACGGGGCTTTCCTTCGAAGAGCTGACGGGACGCTCTCAAACATTGTCTCGACAGGTGATCGTCCGTGAATCCCTTTTTCATGCGCTGATTTTCAGCCTTGGCTTTTCGACGCTCTTCATCGGGTTTGGGGCTTCGGCCTCTTTCCTGGGAGAACTGCTGCTGACCTATCAGGACGTCATTCGCAAACTCGGGGCGATCCTGATCATCCTCTTTGGCCTGTTCATCGCCGGCTGGCTCAGAATTCCCTTTCTGAACAAGGAGCTTCATCTTCCCTTTCGAGGGAAGAAGGCCACTCTCTCCGGATCGTTTTTGGTCGGATTTGGGTTCGCCGCGGGATGGACCCCCTGTGTCGGGCCGATTCTCGGAGCGATCCTCTTTTATGCGGGGACCCAGGGGACGGTGATGAAAGGGGTCGTCCTTCTCTCTTTCTATTCCCTGGGATTGGCCATTCCCTTCATTCTTGCCTCTGTCCTTTTCAACCTTTTCCTGGGGAGTATGCGCTCCCTCCGGCAATGGATGCCCTGGATCACCCGGTTTTCAGGAGGGTTCCTGGTCGTCATGGGGGCTCTGATCTTTACGAACGCCTTCACCATTATTTCTGCCTTTCTCACCCAGCATCATATCGGCTGGACCCCCAACCTCTGACTCAGGATCTTCGATGACCCAAACAACCAATCCCTCGGACCAGAAGGACTCCCGGCCACTTGAGGTAGAGGTTCTGGTCGTGGGACTGGGCCCTGCTGGAAGCACGGCGCTCCGGACCTTGGTCGATGGCGGGGTCTCTGCCCTGGGAGTTGACAGGGCTGAATTTCCTCGGGAAAAGCCCTGTGGAGGGGGAGTCTCCGCCCGTACATTGCCGTATCTTCCCCCGAAACTTCTGGATGAGCTTCCCTACCAGACGACACAGGGGATCCGGCTGACCCTTCGGGGCACCCGGGAGCAATGCCAGGATTTCGGACGGCCGATCGCCTATCAGGTCCGGCGCGACCAGTTCGACCTTGCTCTCCTCGACAGGGCCCGCGCGTCCGGTGCCCGTATCATGACCGGAGTCCGGAGCATCCAGCTGTCTCGCAAAGGGAATCGCTTCGAGGCGAAGATGGGGGAGAAGACCGTTCTGGCCAGGGCTGTCATGGCGGCGGACGGAGCGACAAGCAAGGTTCTCCGGGATCTTGATCCCTCCTCCATGACGGAGACGAGGGACAATCCCCTTCTTCGACCCTGGACTTCCGCCGAGGGATGGGCCTCTCTCCGGGATCCTATCGACACGCGATATGTGGCCATCGACCTCGGACTTGTCGCGGGAGGGTATGCTTGGTCCTTTCCAAAAAAGGATTCTCTTTCTGGACTCGGAGTGGCCGGATTCCTCAAGCCTCTCGTCGATCCACGATCCGTGTTTGCAAGATATCTGGAATCGAGCCAGGCAAACCTTGATGGGGGAGGCGTCTTCACATGGCCCCTTCCGAACTTTCGTTCGGCCCGCCATGGCCGGGTTCCCGGACTTTTTCTCGTAGGAGACGCGGGCGGAATCGTCGATCCTTTCCTGGGAGAGGGAATTTATTATGCGGTTCTTTCAGGGACCAAGGCCGCGGAATCTTACATCCGGAGCCGGATCTCACCGGAGGCCGGCCCGGACCTCCCTGAACGCTCAACTCATGATTATGTCAACTGGCTAAACAAGGAAATTTGGCCCGATTTCCGTCAGGGATCCCGGCTTGCCAAAACGATTTACCGGTTTCCAGGCTTCTTTTTTTCCTTGACGGGCAGATATCCCAAGCTTCTGGAGCTGTACGCCTCGATTCTGACGGGGGACAGGGACTATCGCTCTTTTTCCAGGGAAATCATTGTCCGGGCCGTTAAGACACTCCTTCCGATACGGCGCCCCGCAGCCGGCCGCTTCCTGTGATCCGCAGGGCTCCTGTGCTCAACCGTCTTGTCTCGGGAAGCCGCTCCCTGGCGACTCGCTCGGGTTCTGACGGAAAGATCCGGCTGGATCGTTCCTGGGCTTTTTACGGAGTCTACCTCTTCTCTGCAGCAGGATTTTCAGGGGGAGTTCCGGCCGGGGGACTCTACGGGGCGGTCGTCCTGGGCCTCTCGACCG
>DAIBSV010000350.1 GCA_027415455.1 Nitrospirota bacterium
TCGAGGGCCGAGACGAAGACCGCCCCCGGATAGCGCAGGGCCAGGAGCCTTCGGGTCTCCTCTCCGATGCGGTCGCACTTGTTGAAAAGGAGAAGCCTCGGGATCCGGTGGAGATCCATCTCCCGGAGGATCGTCTCCACCCTCTCGATCATGAGTTCGCACTGGGGATGGGAGGCGTCGGTCACATGGACGATGAGGTCGGCGTCCCGGAGTTCGTCGAAGGTGGCCATGAAGGCGCGCCTGAGATCGGCGGGAAGGTCCCGGATGAACCCCACCGTGTCGGTCAGGATGATCTCCCGCTCCCGGGGAAACCGGAGTCGCCGGGTGGTGGGGTCGAGGGTCGCGAACATCTTGTCCTCCACCAGAACCTGGCTGTGGGTGAGTCGGTTCAAAAGGGTGGACTTTCCGACGTTGGTGTAGCCCACGAGGGAGACCACGGGGAGGGCCGCCTCCCGGCGCCGGCTTTTTCGGCCCGAGCGCTCGACCTCGAGGTGGCGGAGACGGGCGGAGAGGGAGGCGATCCGGTCGCGGACCCTGCGCCGGTCCTCCTCGAGGCGGGTCTCGCCCGGTCCCCGGCCTCCGATCCCCCCTGTCAGGCGGGAAAGGGCGGTGGAGCGCTCGAAGAGGCGGGGGAGGAGGTACTTGAGCTGGGCCAGCTCCACCTGGAGCTTCCCGTCCCGGCTGTGGGCCCGCCGGGCGAAGATGTCGAGGATGAGCTGGGTCCGGTCAATCACCTTGAGTTCGGTCATCTCGGCGATTTTCCGGACCTGGTTGGGGGAGAGCTCCTGTTCGAAGATGATCAGGGTTGCGTGGACCTGCAGGGCGTGGATCAGGAGAGACTTGAGCCTGTCCGCGCTCATGAGGGTCGTGGGATGGTAGCGGGCGATCCGCTGGCGGACCGCACCCAGGACCTCGACGTCGGCGGAGCGCGCGAGTTCGGAGAGCTCGGCCAGGGCATCCTCCTGGTCGGAAAGGGCGTCGGGGGAGACGGAGACAAGGAGGGCCCTCTCCTGTCCGTGTGTCTTTTTCGTTGCCGCGGACAGGCTTCGGGAGAGCTCCTCCTCGAGCGCCTCGACGCGCCCTCCGGACGAGAGGCTTTCCGGACCGAGAGGCCGCGGAGGATCGACGATCCATGGAGGATCCCCCTGGGGATCGGGGTTGATCGTGGCGACGCTCACCCGGTCGGGGAGCCCGGTGTCCCGATTCATCTGGAGGGCCACCATGGCGTCCAGCCGGAGAAGTGCCAGATCGTTCAGGTCGTCCTGGGAAAGGGCTTCGCCCTGGAGGTGGGTGTGAACCATCCGGATTCCCCGGAGCGAACGTCCCCCGGACCGGGAGGGCGGAAGCTCCGAGAGGAAGATTTCCCGGGCGGTGCCCACCACGACCTGGGCCACCGTTCCTTCCCTGGAGACGAGAAGGGCGATCTGCCGTCCGGTTTCATGGCTCAAAAGCGCCATCTGGCGGGCGATTTCAGGGGTTATCCAGAGGCCGGGGGGAATCCTGCGGCCTTCCAGACGTGTGATGGATTTGAGCTGGCTCGCCTTGAGCCCCGAGAGGTTGCCGGTCGG
>DAIBSV010000351.1 GCA_027415455.1 Nitrospirota bacterium
TGGTTGCGGGGAGAGGATTTGAACCTGCGACCTTCGGGTTATGAGCCCGACGAGCTACCGAGCTGCTCCACCCCGCCTGAAGAATATAGGCGAAATGAGATCTCTCTGTCAAGAAGAGGGATCTGGGGGATGAAAATTATCTTCATGGCTCTTTGTTTGCTGAAAAATGGAAATCGGGATGTTGGTCAGATGGAGCAGGAATCTGTTAAGCTTTGGATTCGGGTGCACCGGGATTTTGAGGCGGAAGAATTCTCCTGGCGGAGGCGGTGGTCTCTGCGGCGAACGGCTCCGTCCGGGACGGTAAAGAGGGAGATTTGTGCTGTCGATGAGTGCCGATACTGATCTTGTGGTTCTGGGAGCCGGTTCAGCAGGCTACGTCGGAGCCATTCGGGCGGCTCAACTCGGGATGAGAGTGACGGTCCTCGATCCCGCTCCCGTGGGAGGAACCTGCCTCCACGACGGCTGCATCCCGACCAAGGCGCTTCTTGAGGTCTCGGGATTCCTCCGCTCCCTGGCCGAGGCCGAGCGATTCGGGATTTCGGTCCCTCCTCCGACCCGGAATCCCGAAAAGCTGGGTCTCTATCGGTCAGCCATCATCGACAGACTGACCCGCGGCATCGAATTCCTGTTCAAAAAACATGGCATCACCCATGTTCGGGCAAAGGGAACGCTCATGGCCCCTGGCCTTGTCCGGATCGTGGATGGAACGTCCCGCGAGCTAAGAACGCGGCATGTTCTGCTTGCGACAGGCTCCCGTCCCCGTCCCCTGCCGGGATTGCCCTTCGACGGGCGCCGGATCCTCAGCAGCACCGATATGCTGCGACTCGGGGGATTCGACGGGCGGATCGCCATTGTCGGAGGCGGGGCGATCGGCTGCGAATTTGCGGACATCCTTTCGGCGTTCGGAAGCCGGGTCCTTCTTCTGGAGCGTGAATCCCGGCTTCTCCCCCTCGAAGACCCGGGCGCGCGCGACGTCCTGATCCGGGAAAAGGAGGACCAGATCCTCTCCGACCTGGGCCAGAATGTCGGAAGGTCTCTTGGAACGGTCCAGTATGCCCTGGAGAATCTCCCTGGAGCCGGAATCGTTCTCAATACGCAGAAGGACAAAGGGCCTGGGTGGATGACGGACGATCATGCCATCCATCAGCACCAGGAAGCTCTCCTCCTCGAAAAGCCCCCGGTGGACATCGTATTTCGGAAGAAGACCCAGGGCCATGCGTTCCTCGCCAAGGGCATCCCCCATGTTCCGGACGATCTCCTCGAAGTTGAGGCGCACGGGCTTCATCCAAAGATCGAGAGAGGGAAAGGGGATGCCGATCCATCCCATCACATGGATATACCAGGTGAGGGGGAGCATCACCTCGTAGCGGTACGGCTTCTCGGTATGCTCGATCAGGGCGGGCCGGGCCCCCCCCTCGGCCATCCTGCGAAAGAACTGGATATCTCCGATCGACACATTTTCCTGAATCATCCGGAGATTGTCTTCGGGCCCCTCGAACTGGAGGTAGATCGGGCGCGCCCCGTCATCGAGCGTCACCCCGTCGACCAGAAAAACCCGGTTGAACTT
>DAIBSV010000352.1 GCA_027415455.1 Nitrospirota bacterium
GTGGGCCGCCGAAAGAGAGCAGGCCCAAAAAGCCCTGCGAAAATCCCTCGAGGAGGAGGAATCGCGCCTGCGCGCCGCGCTTGCCAAAGACCTGGCCCAGGAACGGGAAGTGGCCCGGGTCCGACAGAATCGGGACGAGGAGGAGGCCCGCCTCTCTCTTGAGAGACGCGCCCTGACGCAGGCCATGGCCTTCGCCTCAAGGTTTCTGGCTTCCGTGGCCTCTCCGGAGGTCGAAGGCCGGATCATCGATCTTGTTCTGGAAAGTCTGGGGGATCCGGACGGACCTCTGTCCAGGATGCTGGGGGAGAACGCCCGGCCGGAAACGACAGTCAGGATTTCGTCGGCCTATCCGATTCCGGAAGGTCGACGGGCCGCTCTCGAGAAAGTGCTTTCCGGCCATCTGGGTCCCACTTCTGGGACCGTCTATTCGGTGGACGAATCCCTGGGAGCCGGTCTCCTGATCGAGGTCGAAGGCGCCGAAATATCCGCAAACCTGAGAGACGAACTCCGGTCTTTTTCGGAATCGGGCCAGCCCTGATGGGACAGACCGCCTCCCTCCCTCCATCCCCCCTGGACCGCCAGTCGGATTGGCTGACCCGGTACCGCTTCGCTCCCCGCATCGCCCTGCACGGGCGTATTCTCTCCATGGGGGACGGGATCCTCTGGATCCGGGGGCTTCCGGGGGCCGAAATCGACGAGCTCGTCCGGTGCGAGGATGGAAGCCGGGCTCTGGTCTTTCAGGTCTCAATCGGCCAAGTCGGGGCCATTCTGCTCGAGGAGTCGAAAACCCTCTCTTCCGGACAATCCGTCGACCGCCTGAGGGTTCCGCTGGACATCGGGGTCGGGGATGATCTTCTCGGACGGGTCATTGATCCACTCGGCCGTCCTCTTGACGGAGAGCCGCCTCCCGCCTGCCTCCTCCGGAATCTCCTCGAATCTCCGTCGCCGCCCATCATCGCCCGGGATTTCGTGGCCCGCCCCCTTCTATCCGGCATCCGGATCGTCGATACCCTGATTCCGGTCGGAATGGGCCAGCGCGAGCTTCTCATCGGGGACAGCGGGCTGGGAAAAACCTCGGTGGCGCTGGATACCGTCATCAACCAGAAGGGTCGGGGGGTGAAGTGCGTCTATGTTCTGGTCGGACAAAAACGCTCCACCGTCATGAACACGATCCAGATGCTCCGGGACAACGGGGCGATGGGCCATGTGGTCGTCGTGGTGGCCGAGGCCACTGCCCTGCCGGGACTTCGGTACATCGCCCCTTTTGCGGGATGCGCGATCGCCGAATACTGGATGCGGAAAGGAGAGGACGCCCTGGTGGTCTATGACGATCTGACCGCCCATGCCAACAGCTACCGGGAGTTGTCGCTTCTTCTCAGGCGTCCACCGGGCCGGGAGGCCTTCCCCGCGGACATCTTTTCCCTTCACGCCCGTCTTCTCGAACGTTCGACCTGTCTCTCTCCTGCTTTTGGAGGCGGGAGCCTGACCGCGCTGCCGATCATCGAAACACGGGAGGGGGAGATCGCCTCTTATCTTCCGACCAACCTCATTTCCATTACCGATGG
>DAIBSV010000353.1 GCA_027415455.1 Nitrospirota bacterium
GGCATCCGGGAGAAGCTCCGGAACTATCCCATCACCGTCGAGGGATTTCTGATCCGGGACGTCCGACTTCCCCGAATCATCCGGGTGGCGATCGAGCGCAAGCTGACCGAGGAACAGAACTACCAGCGCATGGAATACGTTCTTGACGTGGCGCAGAAGACGGCCCAGAAGCGGCGGATCGAAGCCCAGGGTATTGCGGCCTTCCAGAAGATCGTCCAGGAGAATCTGACCAAAAGCTATCTGACCTGGAAGGGGATCGAGGCGACGGAGAAGCTGGCCAAGAGCCCGAATACGAAGATCGTCATCATCGGAAGCGGGAAAAACGGGCTTCCGGTGATTCTGAACGCGGATCCCGGATCGGGGCGATGATGTCCCGGCCCGGTCTGCAAAGGCAAAGACAATTCTCTTGAATCCGAACTCATCAAACGACACGATAAGGAGGCTTCTTTGACCACAGAAAAGGGATTGGCGGAGGGGGACAGGGCCCCGGATTTCTCAGCGGAAGCTGCGGGTGCCGCGCTTCCCCGCGTCTCTCTTTCGGATTTTTCCGGAAAGACGGTCGTTCTCTATTTCTATCCGAAGGACGATACGCCGGGATGCACCACCGAGGCCTGCGACTTCCGGGATTCGGAGCGGACTCTGATGGACAGGGGAATCATTGTCCTTGGCGTGTCGAAGGACTCCGTGGCGAGCCACGAAAAGTTCCGGAAGAAGTATGGCCTTCCCTTTCCGCTCCTCTCCGATCCCGACGGAGCGATCTGTCAGGCCTACGGGGTCATCAAAGAGAAGACCATGTATGGGGTCAAGCGCCTGGGCGTCGACCGAAGCACCTTCGTGATCGGCCCGGACGGAAAGATCCTCCGGATTTTTCGGTCGGTGAAGGTGGCCGGCCATGTGGCGAAGGTTCTCGAGGCCATCGAAGGGAAAAAGTAACAGATTACCCCTGGCCGTCGGGATCGTCCGGGGTAGAGGGCTGGATTCGCCAGCCCTTCTTCCCGGATTTCTTCACCTCATAGAGCCCGGTATCGGCAAGGCGGAGAAGACGCTTGATGTCGGTCGACCCGGGAGGGGCAAAGGCGGCCCCGATGCTTGCGGAGACCAGGACCGGGCGGCCCTCGATGAGGAAGGGTGTTTCAAGGACCTTCAGAATATTCCCGAAGAGGGCGGCGGCTTCCTCTCTTTCCATGACATCGACCAGGAGTCCGAACTCGTCTCCCCCGAGGCGTGCAAAGATATGGGGAGGGGAGACAACCGACAGGATCCTCCGGGACACCTCTTTCAGGAGCGCATCTCCCGCCTGGTGGCCAAGCTGGTCGTTGATCGCCTTGAATCCGTCGAGGTCGAGAATCCCGAGACCGATCATTCGTCCGGAAGGGCGAGACCTCAGCCTCTCCTGGGCTCGTTCGGTCATCAGTCTGCTTTACCAGGCCCAGACCGCCGTCCACGGGATGCTTGAGTCCGCAACCAACGAAGAGGCCCTCTTCGCGGAGCTTTGCCGTCTGCTCGTGACACATGGGGGAATCGTGAACACCGCGGTCTATACGCTGAACCCTCGAGAAAACCGT
>DAIBSV010000354.1 GCA_027415455.1 Nitrospirota bacterium
GAGGGCAGGGCCGCGATCCGGGAAATGGATCCCGTTGTCGGCTCGAGATCCTGGATGTGAAGGGAGGCGGGGTTTTTTCCGAGGTCGACCCACCCCAGGGCCCCCCCTTTCTTGAGGCTCAGGTAGAGGCGGTCTTCGGCAGCGGAAACGACCGGAGAGGCCGGAAACTCTTCGGCTACGGAGGCGGGGTAGGCCACTGCGCAGGAGGTCTTTCGGCAGCCGGAGGGAATCCGGACGATCGATCCGGTTCGGCCAAAGGTCACCCAGAGATCGGCCCGCTTCGGATCGTAGGCAAGGCCAGTCGCAGGCCCCAGGACCGGAAGGCGGACGAAGGAAAGGCACTGTCTTCGGAGGCAGCCTCCCGACAGAAAGACCACCCGGTTGGCCAGGCGGTCCAGAACGGCGAGCCTATCCCTTCCGGTATCGTAGACGGCCCGGAAGGGATAGGACGGCCGTTCCGGAAGAAGAAAGGTCCGGAGGCAGGATTCCGAGAGACAGCGGGGGGGAACATAGGTCACCCGGTCACCCAGGCGGAGAAGGACGTAGGCCCCTCCCCGCTTCGAGTCGGCCACCACATCCCCCGGGTCCCCCAGAGAGGGGGCGAGCCGGATCAGGGTCGCGCAATCCTCGCTTCGGCAGGAGGGAGGGAGGATATAGAGCCCGTTTCTGAGGGAGGAGGCGACAAAAAGGGTTCCTCTTTTATCCCGGGCGATCCCCCTGAATCCGAAGTTGCTGACCGGAAGGGCCAGAGAGGAATACTGGGTCACCGGTCCGGGAGACTCCTCACCGGAAAGATCCTGAGGTGCCGCCATGGCGGGACTTCCGGAAAGGAGGGCCCCGGTCAGGACCCCCACCAGAAGAAGAATGATCAAAGGAATACGTCGGTCAGACCGGGGGATGAATGGCATTTTCGTCTCCGATTTCGTGAAACAAATTCAGAATGTAGTTCCGGTCGGCTCCCAGATCGGGAGACTCCGAGAGCGAGGAGGCTTCCACGTCCATCCGGAGGCCTCCCCGAAGCGGAGAGAGCGTCACCACAAGCCGGGAGCCATGATGCCAGAAGGAAGGCGAGACCCGAACGACGAGACGACCGGAATCCGCGCTCTCGATCCGCCATCCGGAAAAACTCCTGACCGAATGGGTGATGTTGGCATAGAGCTTGGCCGGATCCCCGTAGAACACCCGGGAGTGGACCTCCGGGAGGGGATACCCCCCCGTCGTCCAGGCCCGGTTCAATGTGAAATAGACATGGAGGCGCGCCAGCGGGCCCGGGGTATTGATAAAGGCGGTATTGTTCGCAATGAGGTCCCCGCCGAGGTAGACCAGCCCCAGAAAGATCGACAGGGCGACAATCTTTAAGATTTTCAAAGGGGACTACCTCTTTTCGACACCGGAGGCCTCGAGGAAGCGCTCCGCGTCGATCGCCGCCATGCAACCGGTTCCCGCCGCCGAGATCGCCTGGCGGTAGACGGGATCGGATACGTCCCCGGCGGCGAAGAGCCCCGGGACGCTGGTTTTCGTGCCGGAGGTGGTCTTGAGGTAGCCAACGGCATCCGTCTCGG
>DAIBSV010000355.1 GCA_027415455.1 Nitrospirota bacterium
ATCCCCGCGAAGGAGCCTATACGATGGGATTTCTGACGGCGTGGGTGACCCTGGACGGAGATCCCGTCCGGTATGCCTCCGTCTTCTTTCCGAGCAACAACCTCTATATCGGAGTCCAGGCCTTCATCCCTGAGTCCATGGTGGTCGAAACCCAGCTCCCGGTCGAGGAAGGGATCCGGATGATTCTTTCGGGCGGGCTGGGAATGCCGTCTCGTCTCCCCGTCTCCAGAACTCCCGAGGAGGTCTTCCATGATCATTGACGGGGCGATACTCGCCGCGGGATTCGGAACGCGGATGGCCTCTCCCGTCCCCAAGGTCGAATCGGTCGTCCTGGGGGAGACCCTGGTCTCCTACCCCTGGAGGGCCCTTCTGTCTCTTGGTCCTCTTTTGGGGGAGATCCACCTCGTCGTGCGACCCGAAGGCTTCCTGAAAGATCCCGGCCTTGAGGATCCCGCAGGCCGGAAGCCGGCCCTTGTCGTCCAGCCCCTCATGGACGGAACCTGGGGGGCGGTCGAGGCCGTCGCCACGAGCCCCGTCTTCCTCTCGGGAAAGTCCTCCCACCTGCTGGTGGTCAACGGGGACGGACCCCTGCTCGACGAAGGGCTTCTGGCGGGTTTCGCCGCAATGGGGCAGGCGTTTCCCGGAGATCTCTGCCTTGCCACCGCCGAACTCTCCAATCCGCGGGGATATGGCCGCATCATCCGGGACGCCGCGGGCGGTGTGGTCGATATTCGCGAGGAGAGCCGCGCTTCCGAAGAGGAAAAAAAGATCCGCGAAGTGAACGCCGGGATCTATCTCATCCCGCGGGAGATCCTTCTTTCCGCCGTCTCGCGGGTTCCTTCCGACCCCGTCAAGAACGAGCGATTCCTCACGACGCTCGTCTCCCTCGTGGTGCGGGAAGGAGGAGCCGTCCGCACCTTTCCCATGACCCCGGAGTGCATGCTGGGGGTCAACACCCAGGAAGAGCTCGCCCAGGTGACGGCCCTTCTGAGGACCCGCATCAACAGGAGCCACATGGAGAAGGGGGTCACCTTCTGGGATCCTTCCCGGACCGATGTCGGACCCCGCGTCTCGATCGGTTCGGGAACGGTGATCATGCCCCAGACCGTTCTCGAAGGAAAGACCCGGATCGGACGTTCCTGCCGGATAGGCCTCGGGGCTCATCTCACCGACACGGTGGTGGGCGATGGGGTCATCCTGAAGGATTACGTCGTCGCGACGGAGGCCCTCCTGAGGGACCGCTCGGTCGCCGGACCCTTCGCCCACCTTCGTCCGGGGACCGATCTGGGGGAGGAGGCTCACCTGGGAAACTTCGTCGAGACCAAGAAGACGGCTGTGGGGGCCCGGTCCAAGGTGAACCATCTCTCCTACCTTGGGGACGCGGAGGTGGGGACCGACACCAATGTCGGAGCCGGAACGATCACCTGCAACTACGACGGCTACGACAAGTTCAGGACGCGGATCGGATCCGGCGTCTTCATCGGGAGCGACACCCAGCTCGTGGCCCCCGTCAGCGTGGGGGACCGGTCGGTCATCGCCGCAGGCTCGACGGTG
>DAIBSV010000356.1 GCA_027415455.1 Nitrospirota bacterium
ATCGTCGGGGAAGACGGCCAGGTGATTGCCAGCAACCTGGCCTTTGTGGAGGGGGACTTGTCCTCTCCTTCCCCCTCCGGAGGAGGCGTGGAGTCCCGGAAAGAGGAGGAGGAGAAGAAGCGTGAAGCGGTGGCCACCACCCCACGCCTTGAAACCGTCGAAATCCCCCAACAGCCGAAACAACAGAAGGCCATAGAGCCTGAAAAAGAGGACGAGCCAGAACAGGAAGGCGCGGAAATCGGGGAAAAGATCCTGACCGCCGGTCCGGATTTGGATTTCACAGGAGATACCGCGACGGATTCCCTGAAGCTCCTGGCCGCCTTGTTGGACGAGTCCGGGGCCTCCGGAACCGTTGGGAAAATTACCGTCGCCAAACCCGCACCCGCCCCCGAGCCGGAGCAGGAAGACGAAGCGGAACGGGACTAAAAACCAAATGGAGGACGTCATGACAAACAATTTCACATTCTCCACCCCCAAATCTGTCAGCATCGCGTGGGCGATCGTCGGGGAAGAAACCCGCGCCGGGGTTGAAGCTGCCCAGACCCGGGCCGTCGCGGCGTTTCTAAAGTCCATCCCGGCCAGGAAAAGGAGAGGATGGTTCGTTCGGAGCCGGTCATGCAGATCCGGCAGACCGAGGGGCTACAGGATCAACGGGAAAGGACAGACGCCATGTTGAGCATCAGCACTAAGCGGGGCACTTCCGCAAAAGACGTGGGGGCCGTTGCCAAATACCCTGACGAAACCAAGAAAGATAATAAAGACAAGGCGGTTGGAGCCATCGAGGACTATTACTCCCAGGGGAACGACAAGACCCCCTCGGTTTGGATGGGAGGGGCCGCGGAGGCCTTAGGCCTTTCCGGGACCGTCGATCGAGAAGACCACATAAAAACCCTCATGGGCCAGGATCCCCGTTCCGCTCAAGGCCTGGTTCAGGGAGCCGGAGAAGACCGGAAATATGCCGTCGATCTGACGTTCTCCGCCCCCAAGTCGGTCAGCATCGTATGGGCCATCGGCGGGGAGGAAACCCGCGCCGGAGTTGAAGCCGCCCAAACCCGGGCTGTTGAAGCCGTGTTGAAGCACATTGAAGAGAATTTCCCGCTGGCCCGCCGGGGATCCTCATCAAAAGGGACCATCACCTATGAAAAGGCCAAGCTCCTGGCCGCCGCGTTCTTGCACGGCTCAAGCCGCCCTGTTGATGACAAGTCCCTCCCAGATCCACAAATTCACACTCATCTTATGCTTCAAAACATGGCGCTCCGGGAGGATGGGACTTGGGGAGCCCTGGACCATAAGCAATTATTCGAGTGGAAAATGGCCCTGGGAGCCATCTATCGGGCGGAATTGTCAAAGGAAGTCGAGGCCATGGGGTTCAAAGTCGAGGCGGACGGGGATTTTTTCAGGATCAAGGGGATACCGAAAGAATTGGAAGAGGAGTTCAGCGGCCGCCGTGCGGAGATTAAAAAAAAACTTGATGAGAAGGGGCTGAACGGGGGAAAGGCGGCGGAGATTGCCGCCCTGGACACCCGGGCGGCAAAGGAAGTCCTGGACACGT
>DAIBSV010000357.1 GCA_027415455.1 Nitrospirota bacterium
CTGGGGGGGCTCTGCGGACCTCGCCCCCTCGAACAACACCCTGATCAAAGGGGAGCCGGACTGCCAGCTCCGCTCACCGGGAGGACGGAATCTCCATTTTGGGGTCCGGGAACACGCCATGGGGTCGATCATGAACGGAATGGCCCTGACACGGGCCGTTCGTCCTTATGGAGGAACATTTCTCGTCTTCTCCGATTACATGAAGGGAGCGATGCGCCTCTCGGCCCTGATGGGCCTTCCCGTCCTCTATGTCCTGACCCACGACAGCATCGGCCTGGGAGAGGACGGTCCCACGCACCAGCCGGTCGAGCATCTGAACGCCCTCCGCGCTCTTCCATCCATGGCGGTGATTCGACCGGCCGATGCCAACGAAACACTGACCGCCATGGACTGGATCACGGCCCAGGACGAGATGCCGGTCGCCTTCGTTCTTTCCCGCCAGTCCCTTCCGATCCTCGATGTTCCGTTCGACCTTATCCGGACAGGGGTTCCCCGCGGCGGATATGTTCTTCGGGATTCCCCGACCCCTCCCCGGGTCACCCTGATCGGAACCGGAAGCGAGGTGTCCCTCCTCTGGAAGGTCCAGGAGGCTCTTACCGCCAGGGGAGTTTCGACGCGCCTCGTCAGCCTTCCTTCGACGACCTTGTTCGACCGGCAACCCGCGGACTACCGCAAATCCGTCCTGGGGGAGACCCCTCTTCGCCTGTTCGCCGAGGCCGGAAGCACTCTGGGGGCCTGGAAATACATCGGAGACCGGGGTATCGCCGTCGGCCTCGACCACTTTGGAGCCTCCGCTCCCTACGGCCGACTGATGGAGGAGTTCGGATTCACCCCCGAAAAGATCATGGACCGCATGCGGACGGAATGGCCCGAGCTTGGCCTTGCATGATCCGACGCCGACAGGAATGGAACCCGCATTAAAAAGGAGTCTTCGATGACGACCGGACAACTTCCTCCCATTGCCCCGAAAGGCCCGGTGGCTGACCTTCTGAAAGAAGGTCAGAGCCTCTGGCTGGATACCATCAGCCGCCACCTCATGGATTCAGGGGAACTGACAGAACTCATTTGTTCAGTCGGGATACGGGGCATCACCTCGAATCCGACCATCTTCGAAAAGGCCATCAACGGATCGACGGACTACGATGTCGAGATCGCGCGCCTTGCCCGGGAAAACCACAGCGCGACCGACATCATCCGTTTTCTGATGGTCGAGGATGTCCGGCGCGCATGCGACTTTTTCAGACCCGTCTACGACGACTCCCGTTTTGGGGATGGATATGTCTCGATCGAGGTCAACCCTCTTTTAGCCCACGACACGAAGGAGTCGGTCGAAGAGGCCAGAAAACTCCACCAGATGGTGGATCGCCCCAATCTCCTCGTGAAGATCCCCGGAACCCCGGAAGGCATTCCTGCCATTCGTCAGCTGATCTCGGAGGGGATCTCCATCAACGTGACCCTTCTTTTTTCTCCGGATGCCTACAGGCAGGCCGCCAATGCCTACATCGAAGGTCTTCGGGACTATGTCGCGAAGGGCCACAACCCCTCCCGGATC
>DAIBSV010000358.1 GCA_027415455.1 Nitrospirota bacterium
AGCGTCTCCAGCGGCAAAGGCCGGAATCGAGAAGGGAGACCGCATTCTCTCGGTGAATGGTCATATCATCGAGCGTTGGGATGATCTTCGGAGATCGATTGAGCGCCAGGGCGGACACAATGTCCTTCTTTCTGTCCGAAGAGGGGACAAGACCCTGTCCTTCCAGATCGTTCCGCGGGTCGAAGCGGGAAAAAATCTGTTCGGTGAGGCAGAAAATCAAGGCAAGATCGGGGTGGGGCCCTCCGGAACCTTTGTCACTGTCCGGTACGGTTTTTCCGAAGGGCTTGGCCTGGCTGTCATCAAGACATGGAGAATCGCCTCGATCAATCTTATCTCCCTGGGCAAGATGGTCACTGGTCACATTTCCCCCAAAAACCTGGGAGGACCGATCCTCATCGCCCAGATGTCTGCGAAGGCCGCCAAGTCCGGTCTCTCGAATCTTCTGGTGTTCATGGGGTTTGTCAGCGTGACCCTGGGTGTCATGAACCTTCTTCCCATTCCCGTCCTGGACGGGGGGCACCTCCTTTTTCTCGCGGCCGAGGGGATTTTAAGAAAGCCGCCCTCCCTCAGGGTTCGGGAGCTTTCGATGCAGGTCGGCTTTGTCATCTTGCTGACAATCATGGTTTTTGCCTTCTATAACGATATCATGCGAGTTTTCGGAACTGGGCGATAATATAAGGAGCGTTTTTATGGAAATAAAAAGAAAAAAGACGCGTCGGATCATGGTCGGATCTGTTCCGATCGGAGATGGCGCCCCGGTGGCAGTCCAGTCGATGACGACGACCGATACTCGCGATATTGAGGGAACCCTCCGTCAGATCGAGGAACTCACCAATGTCGGGTGCGAAATCATTCGTCTTGCCGTAGTGGACCAGGAGGCGGCCGAAGCTGTCGGGAAAATCCACAAGCGCTCTCCCATCCCCGTGATTGCGGACATTCATTTCGACTATCATCTGGCACTGACGGTGATCGAGGGAGGAGTGGATGGGGTGAGGATCAATCCGGGAAATATCGGGAGCCAGTCCAAGGTTCGGGCGATTGTCGACCGTATGAAGGAAAAGGGCCTCCCCATCCGGATCGGAGTCAATGCAGGCTCGCTCGAGCGTGATCTCCTCGACTATTACGGTCATCCAACTCCCGAAGCGATGGTGGAGTCTGCCATGCGCCATGTCGCTCTTCTCGAGAAGGAAAACTTCACCGATATCAAGATCTCGCTTAAGGCCTCCAATGTTCTTGATACGATCGATGCCTATCGACTTGCCTCGGAGCGCTGTGACTACCCGCTCCATATCGGCGTCAGCGAGGCAGGGCCCCTTCTCTCCGGAACGGTGAAGTCGTCTGTGGGACTCGGCTATCTTCTTGCCAACGGGATCGGGGATACCATCCGGGTCTCACTGGCCGCCGATCCGGTGGAAGAAGTCAAGGTGGCTTGGGGAATCCTCAAGTCCCTCGGACTCCGGAAGCGAGGGGTGAACGTCATCGCCTGTCCGACCTGCGGCCGGCTTGAAATCGATGTGGTGGGGCTGGCGGCTCGCGTCGAGGAACGC
>DAIBSV010000359.1 GCA_027415455.1 Nitrospirota bacterium
CGGGGGTCCTTTCAAAAGAGGCCGCAAACCAGCCAGACCCGAGAATCGGCAGGAGAAAAACGGAGGAAAGGAAGGAACCGGCGAGCCCCCCCAATACCGCGATCGCAAAAGAGCGCTCCATGTCTAAGCCTGCCCCCGCCGCCACGGCGAGCGGGAGCAGGGCCATTGCGTTCGCGACGTGCGTCATGAGAAGCGGGACGATCCGGTCCGAAAGGGCTCGTATGAACCGCTCCCGGGAATCGCCCGGGGACTGAAGGGCCCGGTCGATGACAAGGAGTCCGTTTTCGGCCGAAATTCCGGCGACCAGAACAAGGCCGACGAAGGAGGAAAGATTGAGGGAATGATGAAAGATGTCCAGGGTGAGAAGAGCCACGCCCACGGAGAAAAAGACCCCTATCAGAAGAATGGCAGGCGGGGCGAACCTCTGGCCAAGGGCAAACACCACCCCGGCCACGAGAAGAATGGCGAAAAGGAGGGCTGCGGTCAACTGACTGAAACTTTTCTTTTGCCAGGTCGCATATCCTCCCAGGTCGACCCAGACGGAGGGAGGAAGGGAAAGCGATGCCAATGCGTGGGCGATCCCGGAGGAGACCGTGCCGAGGTCGGATCCAGCCAGGCGTCCTGACACCGAAATGACCGGAGCCAGGTTTAACTCGTCAAGTTCGGATCGTTCCGGCTCGTCTGACCACCGGGCGATTCGGGAAAGGGGAATGAGGCCGGTGGGCGTTTCGACCGGGAAATGACGGATTCCCTCGAGGGTCCGGAAGGGTTGGGGGGAGTCCATCACGCGGACAGGACGGGGGATATCCCCTTCCATGACCGTCGTGACCGGAAGGCCCCACAGCCCGGTTCTCAGATCGTCGATGACTTGCCGCGGGGTCAGATGGTAGGAAGCAGCCAGCTCGCTTTCGACATGAATGAGCGATGCCGGGGGCACGGGTCTTTCGGCCCGTGCCACATCGACCACTCCCGGAATCTTCTTCAGGAGGGCTATCACCGCCGGAACGGCCTCTTCCATGCGAGCCCTGTCGGATCCATGGATGCGGACCACTACCGGGGCCTGCGTCCCGATCAGGTCGTTCAGCATATCCTCGAGGATCTGTGGAAATTCAACCGAAAGCTCGGGCTCCGTCTTCCGGACATAGTGACGCACCTGGTCGATCACCTGGAAGACCGTTCTGCGACGATTGTCCGACAGGCGGACGATGATGTCTCCCTTTGTGGGTTCCGTGATGTAGAAGCCCATTTCGGCTCCGAGCCGCCGGGAGGTTGAAACGACCTCCGGCAATGTCCGGAGATAGGCTTCAATTCGCGAAAAGGCCCGGTCGCTGTCTTCCAGAGAGGTCCCCGGGGGGGCATGGATGTCGATCAGAAAGGCGCCCTCATCCATCCTGGGCATGAAATTCGTCGCCAGATCGCGGTGCAGAACAAGAATTGACGCCGTAAAAAAGAGCACCAGGGCCACACCCACTCCCCACCGGGGCAGGACGAAGACCTTGTCGAGAAACTGTTCCATTCTCCGGCTGGGGGGGGTCCCACTCTCTTC
>DAIBSV010000035.1 GCA_027415455.1 Nitrospirota bacterium
GGAACGGCTCCGCCTCCTCTCCTCTTATAACACCCTCCTCGCCCATGCCTCGGAGGCGCTTTCTGCCGGATTCG
Organism: Nitrospirota bacterium; assembly: GCA_027415455.1. The sequence continues at coordinate 75 of DAIBSV010000035.1, forward strand.
ACGAATCCACGCTTCTTTCAAAGCTTTGCGAACTGGCCGTCACTCACGGCGAGATGACGGTGGCCGCCATCCTTTGTCCGGATGGTCGGGGAGGGATGCATGTGGTGGCGTCCTCGGGGCAGGCGGACATTCCTGGAGGGGGGAGCTCACCTCTGCAAGGAGTGAGCGAAATCGTGGATCGCCTCGCTCCGGTCCTTGGGGGTCGTGGTCCTGTCTTCGACCCGGATCCGACAGGGACCAGGGCGCTGTGGGGGGAAAGACTCCGGGAGTTCGGACTAAACGCCAGCGGGGCCCTTCCGCTCCTCCGGAAAGGGGTCCCCTGGGGACTCCTTTTTGTCGCCCATGTGAAGGAGGGTGCCTTCAGCGATCCCGTTCTCGAAGGGCTCCTGACCGAACTCGCCCGAAATATCTCTCTTGGCCTCGACCGACTGGATCTTCTCTCCCGGCAAAATCTTCTCTCAAGCGCGGTGGCGGCAGTCGGGGAAGGGGTCGTGATCACAGAGACTGATGGACGAATTATTTTTGTCAACGAAGGGTTTTCGTCGATCACGGGGTACCCGGCCGAGGAGATGATAGGGCAGAATTGCCGGATCCTGCAGGGAGAGGGGACCGACCCAGAGACGGTCGAAAAAATCCGCTCGGCACTTCGGGAGGAGCGCCCTTTTCACGGGCAGATTCTGAACTACAGGAAGGACAAGACACCCTTCTGGAATCTCCTTTCCATCAGCCCGCTCCGGGACTCCTCTGGCCGGCTCGTCGAATTTGTCGGAAACCAGCGGGATATCACCTCCCTGATCGATCTGACCAAAAGACTGGAGTTTGACTCGCGCCACGACCGGCTGACCGGCCTGCCGAACCGGCGTGGGCTTGACCTCGAGTTTGACAGGCTCCTCGCCCGCTCCGCCCGGTACGGGTGGTCCTTTGCCGTCGCTATTCTTGACCTCGACCGTTTCAAGCCAGTTAACGACCGCTATGGCCACGAGGCCGGAGACCGTCTTCTTCGTCTGACGGGGGAGCGGATCCTGGGAGTTCTTCGAAAGACCGACTTCCTGGCCCGGCTCGGTGGAGATGAATTTGTGCTTCTTCTTGAAAATATAACGGGTCGTGAGGAGCTTGGGGATCTCCTCGACAGAATCGACCGGACCGCAAGAATGCCTGTGAGTCTTGAGGAAGGGGAAGAGGTCTCGGTGGGAGTGTCGATCGGTGTGGCGTTGTCCTCTCCCGGTTCGGGGGCTCCTGAAAATCCGGAGAATCTCATGCGACTTGCCGATCAGGCTCTCTACGAAAGCAAGGGCCACAAGACAGACCGCTCCCGCTGCTGGATGATATACGGAGAAACGGTTCCGCTGGCACGGACCCATGCCCAGTGTCTTCTCTACGAGCGGAAGGTGGAGGTTCATTATCAGCCCGTCCTCGACAACAGGACGGGCCGGATCGTAGGGGTCGAGGCGCTGGCACGCCTCCGGGACGTTGATGGATCGATCCTTTCTCCGGCCTCCTTTCTTCAGGACTATGGGGGAGACGATCTCTTCGAACTCTCCCGGCAGGTGATGGAACGGGCCCTCTCGGATCTCGGAGAGCTTTTCGACACGGACCCGTCCCTCTGGGTTTCTGTCAATGTCGATCCCCGATCCATTACCGAAGGATGCCTCGAATGCCTTGGGAGGATGCTCGGGGATGCACGGATCGACCCTTCCCGCCTCACGCTCGAGATTCTCGAGGGACAGGAGTTCGGCGAAACGATTGTGGCTCTCGAGCTTCTGAAACGGCTCAAGGGATTGGGAGTCAGGTTGGCCATGGACGATGTAGGAAGTGCCTATTCGTCGCTCCTTCGCCTGAAGGATCTCCCCGTCGACAAGGTGAAGCTCGATCAGGGTTTTGTCCGGACCCTCGAGAGACGTCCGAAGGATCTCCATTTCGTTGAGGCGATCATGGAGCTTTCCCACAGGATGGGGCTTTCCCTTGTTGTGGAAGGGGTGGAAACCGGCCCGATCCTGGATGCCATGCGCATGTTGGGAGTGGACCTCCTTCAGGGGTACGGGATCTCTCGCCCTCTGCCTCTTCCCGATCTGGTCGCCTTCCTTCGCACGTATCCTCCGGAAAGGAATTTTGTGCCGAAATCCCTTCTCGGTCTCTATGCCCTGCTGGTCCGGACTCATGGGATGCAGTTGGAGTTTCTCCTTCAAAGCCCGGCCGTTTTTGATCTGACGTCCCTTGGAGACGTGAAGGATTGTCCTGTCCAAAAAACCATAGACAGGTTTGGGCTGGTTTCCGGAGGGAAAATCGACCGGCTACACTCCCGCTATCACGAGGCTTTGGCGGCAGGAATTCGAAAAATTCGGGAGAACGGGCTGAGTTCGCTGGAAGAGGATCTCGCTCCTTTGAAAAAGGTCTCAGATCGGTTGGCAGAGGCCGTTTTGAAGGAAAAAGAGAGAATGGATGAGGAGGAAGGGAAAAAATGAGGAGGAAGACTCAGATCTGAAAATAGGTTGTTGTTCGATTCCTTCCGTTCTGCTTTGACTGGTACATGGCCTTGTCGGCCCGCTCGATCGTCTGACGCCAATTCTGCCCTGGCTTGTGAACGTCGATGCCGATCGAAACAGTCACGACCCCTATCGTTTTGCTGTCCTTGGCGTTCAGGAGTGCGATTCGCTCCACGTTCTGGCGAATGTTCTCGGCGACAATATGGGCCTTATCGATGGGCGTCGCCGGAAGAATGATGATGAACTCCTCCCCTCCGTATCGGGCCACGATGTCTTCACCCCGCGTCTTTGCCCTGAAAACCTGCGCGACGGCCTGAAGGACACGGTCCCCCACGACGTGGCCGTATTCGTCGTTGATCTGCTTGAAATGGTCGATGTCGAGAAAAAGAAAGGAGCAGTCTCCGGCTTTTTTTTCGTGGATTTGAAGACAGGATTGGATCTGTTTTTCAAACCCTCGCCTGTTGATGACCCCGGTCAGAGGATCGATGGCTGATGCCTGGGCCACTGCCTGAAGCTCGGATCGGAGGGACTCGATTTCTTTTCGGCTGTCCCGCAACTGATTTTCAAGTGTTTCGCTCGTCTCAAGAAGCTTTTTGGTCTCTCCCGCGAGCCGGGTGATGACAGACTGGAGAAGGGAGGAGTCGACGACCTCGGCGGTCCTAAGGGCATTGTGCTGGGAAAGAATTCCGAATCGGGCCTTTTGGGTCGTCTGCATGGTCGTGTTGGCCGATTCGGCCATGCGGTTAAGGATTTCGAGGGTTTCCTGGGTCAGGAGCCCTCGCTGCTCGAGGACGGGAAGGGTTTGTTCCGGAACGATGAATCCGTAATAGGCTTCTTCGATCTTCTTGTCGGTCAGGGCCCCTGCGGCGACTAGATCGTCGATGGTTTTTCGAAGGCCTGGATTAATGTTGGTGACATATTCGTAAACAACGGTGTAATGAACGGGGGTGAAGGAAAGACGCCATTCACCCATCTTCTGCAGGACGAGACGGAGGATTTCTGCGCTTTCATCTTTGCTTTCCGCATAGCGGACGACCATTCTGACGCCCCTGCCGGATAGATAAGAAAGAATAAATCACTTTCCGTTTTTTCTATTTTCATCTTTCAAGGCCCTGAAGTCAAAGGCTCTGGAAGAGAGGGAGGCGCATGGCTGTACCTAGTTCCCGTTAAGATGACAGGGAATGGGAAAATCGATAACAAAAAAGGCGCCATCAGGCGCCATTTTTGTTTTGGAAAGAGACCGGAGAGCTATCCGGCCTTGACCTTGTTCAGAAGATCAGTGAAAGCATCGGGCTGGTTCAAGGCCAAATCAGCCAGGATCTTGCGATCAAGTCCAATGCCCATTTTCTTGAGACCGGCGATCAGGCGGCTGTAGGTCAGTCCCTGGGGACGGCAGGCCGAATTGATTCGCTGAATCCACAGCCTTCTGAATTCCCTTTTCTTGGCTTTGCGATCACGATAGGCGTATGTCAAGCCTTTTTCAACAGTATGTCGGGCCGACCGGTAGAGACGGGAACGCCCTCCCCAGTATCCCTTGGCCATATCGAGAATTTTTTTTCGACGGGCCCGAGTCTGCGGACCGCCTTTTACGCGTGGCATCGATTTCCTCCTTGAAGGGACAAAATGACAATGACCCCCGTAATCGGAATTTCGTCCGTACGGAGGCCTTCAGGTCAGATATTCAGGTTTACGAGCACCTTTTTGGCTTGGCCTTTTTCAAGGATGCCTGTCGAGAGGGATCGTGTCCTTTTCGAGGACTTCCCCGTCATGAGGTGACGTTTTCCGGACTGATGAAACTTGACCTTGCCCGTTCCAGTCAGGGAAAATCTTTTTTTTGCGGCACGTTTTGTTTTGAGAACACGTCCTGTTGCCACGTTGCACGTCCTTTCCTCGAATATTAGACCTGAAAAAATCACAATTTCAAAATGCTAGCACATATGATCGAAGGGATCAATCCTTAGGGGAGGATGCGTCGTCATCCGTTCCTTTGGAGTCCTTTGAAGCACTTTTGGGGGGTACGGCAGGGGCCAGGACCATGGTCATGCTGGTGCCTTCGAATTTCGGGGGTGATTCGACGATGGCCTTGGGTCCCAGAGCCGTGATCATCTTCTGCATCAGTTCCGTTCCGATTTCAGACCGGATCATCTCCCTTCCCCGGAAGACCAGAGCGACCTTTGCCTTGTTGCCTTCTTCAAGGAAACGCTCCACGTAATGAATCTTTATTCCGAGATCGTGGTCATTGATATGGGGACGGAACTTGAGCTCCTTGACCTGCCCGGTTCTCTGGTGCTGTTTCATGGAGTGGACCTTCTTGCTCTGCTCGTACTGGAACTTTCCATAATCCATGAGCTTGCAGACGGGAGGTTTGGCATTGGGAGAAACCTCGACAAGGTCAAAGCCCGCTTCTTCAGCTTTCTTGATCGCAACGATTGTGGGAACGATGCCAAGCTGCTCCCCATCGGCGCCGATAAGACGAACTTCCTTGGTTTTGATCTCATAGTTGATGCGTGTTTTGGAATTAATCAGGAACCCCCTTCGTAATGGTTGTCATTTTGGTGCCTCAATTTTGTCCATCAAGGGCCAGTCCGGAACGGTTTTCCTGCTCTACGGCCAATTTTGCGGATTCCCATGGAAGAGCTCCTCCCGGACTTCCGTCACGATGTCTGAGCGAAACCGTTCCTTCCTCCATCTCACGGTCACCGATGATCCACATCTGGGGAACCTTGAGAAGTTGGGCTTCCCGGATCTTGAGGCCGATTTTTTCATTTCTGAAATCCGTCGCCACCCGAAGTCCGGAAGATTCAAGTGAGCGGGCAATCTTTTCCGCGTAGGGAATGTGACGGTCGGCAATGGTGAGGATTGTCACCTGTTCGGGTGCGAGCCAAAGAGGAAAAGCCCCCTTGAAATGCTCCACCAGAATTCCAAAAAAGCGTTCGACTGATCCCAGAAGGGCCCTGTGAATCATAATAGGACGGACATCCTTTCCGGAGATGTCACGATAGGTCAGGTCGAATTTTTCCGGAAGGTTGAAATCGACCTGAATTGTCGAAAGTTGCCATGTCCGTCCGAGAACGTCATGGAACTTCATGTCGATCTTGGGGCCGTAGAAGACGCCTTCTCCCGGATCGATCTCGTAAGGAATTCCGGAGGTCCGGAGAGCCTCTTCGAGGGCACGGGTGGCGACCTCCCAGTTCTCGTCTGAGCCGACGGAACCTTCTGGGCGGGTTGACAGATAGACCGACCGATTCGTAAAGCCGAAGGGAATGAGCATCTCGTCCACGAGTTTCAGAACTTTACCGATTTCGGTGGCTATGTCCTCCGGACGGCAGAAGATATGGGCGTCATCCTGGGTGAACCCGCGGACCCGGAGGAGACCATGCAGGGTTCCCGAGCGCTCGTACCGATAGACGGTTCCCAGTTCAGCAAAGCGCACCGGCAGGTCTCGGTAGCTCTGAATGGATTCCTTGAAGATCAGAATATGAAAAGGACAGTTCATCGGCTTGAGTTCAAATTCGGCGCCTTCGATTTCCATGGGAGAAAACATGCTGTCCCGATAGAAGTCCCAGTGGCCAGATTTTTTCCAGAGATCGAGGCGGGCAATGTGAGGGGTGTAAACATATTGGTATCCGTGGCGATCGTGGCGAAGTTTCCAGATATCCTCGATCACACGGCGAATGCGGGCACCGCGGGGAAGCCAGAGAACCATCCCCGCGCCATTTTCATCAAGAGTCCGGAAGAATCCCAGTTCTTTTCCCAGTTTTCGGTGGTCTCGCTGACGGATTTCCTCGAGACGTTCGAGGTAGTCGTCGAGCTCTTTCTGGGTCGGGAACGCGGTTCCGTAAATTCGCTGAAGGGAAGGGTTACCTTCGGTTCCCTTCCAGTAGGCGCCTGAAGAGGAGAGAAGCTTGACGGCCCCAATCTTCCCGGTGTCCGATATGTGAGGTCCCCGGCAAAGATCGGTGAAGTCTCCCTGTTCATAGACCGTGATCTCGGACTCTTCCGGAATCCCGTGAAGGATTTCCAGCTTGAAGGTCTCACCTTTTTCGGAAAAAAAGTCTCCGGCTTCATTCCGGGAAAGGGCCCGGCGGACAATGGGAGACCGTTCGGCAATGATGGCCTTCATTTCAGCTTCGATCTTCTGGAGATCCTCGGGAGAAAAGGGACGCTCAAAGTGAAAATCGTAGTAAAAGCCTTCCTCAGTTGCGGGTCCGATCCCCACCTGGGCCGAAGGGAAAAGGCGTTTCACCGCCTGGGCCAGAACATGGGCGGCACTATGCCGGAGGGCCTTTAAAGAGATGTCCGGCTCATGGGTCGTCTGATTCAACTTGTCCTTTCAAAAGTTGTCTGGGAAGAATCCGTTTATGACAAAACAGAAGATTGTTTCCATATTATAGGAGATGGGGTCTGCAAGACAATGGTCAGCAACTTCCCCTCCAGTTTTTGAGATTGAGGGTGAGGGGTTCTGGAATAATTTTTCAAAAAGACTTTACATTTGCCTTGGAAGATTCTATAAATATCTCCGTTTCCCCTAAAATCTTCCATATCTTTCAGGATGGGCCGGTTTTCGCTTCGGACAAAGGACAGGCGCCCATTTAAACGGCCCTTGTCTGCTGCCGGGTCCTCTCCGAGGATGACCGGACTCTTGGCGAGCGACTTTTTCTGCAGTCTGATCCGGGCTAAGGTTTGACCCGTATTCAGGAGTGATTCCTGCGCGAACGCGAGAAAGGACCGACTTGAGACCTTTACGCTCCGGAAACTTCCCCCCCTTCCAGGGCCTGCCGCTCATGGCCCTTGCTTTTTTCTTGTTTCTGGCGATTCTTCTTCCCCATTCGGCACATGCCGATCCCTTCAGGGACTTTATCATCTATCCCTATGAAACGCCCGAGCAAGGGGAGGTGAGTATCGGCACCTGGCAGACCTTGTTGCTGCCTGACAAACAGTCAGAATCGATTTACGGAAACAATCTCCGAAATGCCAATATGCTTTTTTCCACATATGTCCTGGAGTTCGGTGTCACCGACTGGTGGACCCTCGGAGCCTATATCGATTTTGCCGCCGGTGCGGGGCAGACCTATTCCTATCTCCAGACCCGTGCCATCACCACCCGCCTTCGTTTCCCGAGGATTCCCGATTTCATCGATCCCGCGGTCCAGATCGAATACTGGGCTCCGGGCGGGGGAACCGGGATGGAATCATTCCTTAATATTATCCTGATCGCGGAGAAAAAGATCGGACGCTTCATCGTTGACGTCAACCCCTCCTTCTTTTTCGCGACAGACGGTTCGGAGCCAGGAATTCCCCCCGAGTTCGCATATTCTGCGGGTGTCTATTATCTCCTAGCGGAGAATGTCAATGCGGGAATCGAAGTCTTTGGGGATGACGGGGTGATCAGTAACATGGGGCCGCTGGGGGGGCCCGCTTCCCTTTATCAAGAAATGCAGCAACAGTTCATCTTTCAAAGCTGGAACTTCGCCATTGGGGAGCATGTCGACTGGAATATCGGGGTGGGAACCGGTCTGACGCCCGTTAGCGCCCCTTTCGCGATCAAAACCATCTTCGAATACCACTTCAAGCCTTTCGACTTTGAAGAGAAGGAAGGGAAACGCTATGAAGAGGAGCAGGATATTCACTGAGCCCCGTCCCTTCCCGCATCTCGCTTGCGGAGAGGGGCGGGATCAGTTATCCTGACCTCATGATTGAAAGAATGAATCGATTCATGGCTCAAGGGTTGAACCAAGGCAGGGGGCTCATCCTGTTAGCCGCGGTTTCCCTTTTTTTATCGGCTTGCCAGAAGCCGCAGACTGTGACACTTCCTGCCGTTTCTCTTCCGGGGGGGACGCCTTTTTCGCTCCTTCGCCCGCCATCACCTCCTGTTTCTCCATCCAGCAAGAAGAACTCTGACTTCATCGGAGTCCTTTCGGGAATTACGAAGGATTCGCGAAATCTCGTTGTGATCGGATATCAGGGAACCCTCCTTCGCCTGTCTTCCAGGACCCGACAGTGGAGCCGTTCTGTTCCTCCGGTACCTGTGGATTTTTACGGGATAAGCCGTACTCCTTCTGGTGTCCTTTGGGTCGCCGGAGACCGGGGTGTTCTTCTCCGGTCCAAGGACGGTGGGCGATCATGGGAACAGGTTCAAACGGGGGTGGGTCGGCTTTTCCTTAATGCCATCAGCTTTCCGACAGACCGCGTCGGATACGTTGTGGGGGAGAATGGGGTCATTCTCAGGACAGTCGATGGGGGAGATCATTGGGTACGCCTGAACTCCCCGACAAAAAAGAACCTATATGCCATCACCTTTACAGACGAATCCCACGGATTGGTCGCCGGCTGGCACAAGAGACTTTTCAGGACGGAGGACGGTGGAAACCGTTTCACCGCCGTCGACATAGCCGTGCAGAAGGTGACAAGACAGAAGCCCTCCTTCAACAGCCTGTGGGGGGAAAAGGATGAGGTCCTTCTGGCCGGGGACCATGGTCTTCTTTTTTCTTCGTCCGACGGAGGAAGACGTTTTTCCCAGATTCAGACGGGAACTCTGCACGATTTGTACGGGGTATGTCGGACAGGAGATGGCGTGGTGGCCGCGGTCGGAGAGCAGGGAACTCTCATTCTGATCACCCGGAGCCCGTCCGGGGAATCGAAGACTGAGTCGCCCCTCGGGCCCTTTCAGGGGTCCGACTTTCTCGGGGTCTCCTGCGGGTCCACCCACGTACGTGTCTCAGGTTCGAATGATGTTGTCCTTGTTCCCGCCAACCCCAAGTAATAAGAAAGATTCCTGACCAGACAGTTCTGGCTTGAGGGGAAACCGTGGCCCTTTTCAAAATTTATCATCATACCCGTACCGGCATAGCCCGCTTCAATACCACCGTCCTCAGGAAGGTGGTCGGTCTTGGCGCACTTTACTCGACGGGTTATGGGGATGTCGGGTCTTCCATTTATTATGCCTTGGGAATCACCACGATTTATGCAGGAGGAGCCTCTTTCCTGGCGATAGGGGCGGCAGGCCTATTCTTCATCGCCACTGTCCTGAGCTATGCCGAGCTTTCGAGTGCCATTCCGGAAGGGGGAGGGTCGTCCCTCTTTGCTCAGCGCGCTTTCGGTGATGGGTGGGCCTTTTTTACCGGATGGGCCCTTCTTCTGGATTACATTCTGACCCTCTCGATCAGCGCTTTTTCTGTGGGTCCCTACCTGGGATATTTTTTCCCGATCTTCAAGACCAACCCCCAGGTCAATGTGACCTTTACCGGCCTTTTGATCCTGGTTCTTGTCATCCTCAACATCATCGGGCTCAAGGAGTCGTCCTGGTTCAGTCTGATGCTGGCCGGTTTCGATGTGATCACACAGATCTCCCTCATGGCGATGGGAGCTTTTCTTCTGTTCAACTTCAACACTATTTGGCATCAGTTTACCCTCGGAACGGCTCCCACCTGGCACAATTTTCTCTACGGCATTTCGATCGCGATGGTTGCCTATACCGGAATAGAGGCGATCAGCCAGATGGCAGGTGAGGCAAGAAATGCGGAAAAGCTTGTTCCTCGGGCGATGTTCCTGACCATGGGCACGACGATTCTGCTTTATTCTGGGATCTCTCTCGTGGCCCTCTCTGCCATGAAGCCTGAAATCCTGTCCACCACCTGGGTGAATGACCCGATTGCAGGGATTGCGAATGCGATGCCCCATGTTGGAGCCTTCATGGCTCCCTGGGTCTCGGTACTTGGCGCAACCATCTTGACTGTGGCGGCCAATGCCGGCCTGATCGGGGTTTCCCGGCTGGCGTATTCCATGTCGAACAACCTTTTGATCTCGCCTCTCTTTCACAAAACGAGCACCCGATACAAGACGCCGATGGTTTCGATCGGGATCTTTGGGACCCTGGCCGCCTTGATTGTGGCGTTTTTCCCCTACCTCGACGTTCTTGCCGACCTTTACAACTATGGAGCCATGCTGTCATTTTCCATGACCCACCTGGCTCTCATCAAGCTTCGGAAAAAAGAGCCGGATCTCAAGAGGCCCTTTCGAGTCCCTCTGGCAATCCGGGTCGCCGGCTGGGAGATCCCGATTCCGACGGTCTTTGGATTTATGGGGACCTTCGGTGTTTTTATCATGGTTCTTCTCTTTCACAAGTATGGTCGGATTTTCGGGACTGTCTGGATGGCGGGAGGAATATCCTATTATTTGTGGTTTCGCCGGAAAGAATCGCTGCCGGTCATGGAGCGGGTCAAAATTACAGAAATCAAGGAGGAGTATCCTGAGGCCAAGCCCCACAGACATATCCTTGTTGCGACTTCTCCCACCCGTCCTTCCGAGATGTTGCGAGATGTCCTCAAGGTGGCGAAGGCCGATGGGGCAAAGGTGACCGTGATCACCGTTCTCGAAATCCCCCTTGCGCTCCCCTTGACGGCCGCGCTCCCGAAAGAGGAGGCCGAGGCGCGCCACACGCTTGACCTATGCCAGGCGATCGGTCTGGAAGAGGATGTTATTGTCGATACAATTTTGGCTCGTGGGAGGGCCATCGGTCCTGTTCTCAACATGCAGATCAGGCGTCTGGGCGCGGACACGGTGGTTATAAACGATACAGGAAGCTCTCTTGCGGCCTCGGTTCTTGGGGCGATCCGGCGGTCTTCGAACACCGTTCTGATCTGGACCTTTCAGATCTATTCAGGGGCCGGTTTATCTCGCACGCCTCGCCCGAGACTGAGTGGGGAAGAGCCGATCATCTCATCCTTACCCCATATCGATCCAAATTTGCCGGCCAGCGAGGAGTCCTCTCCAGCCTGATGGTCAGGGATTTTTCTTGTGGAGTGCAGCGCAGCTTTCGCAGATGCCGTAAATTTCAAGTCGATGAAAAACAATCGAGAAATGGTTTTCCTTGGCTGCGGCGAGCTGGAGTTGTTCAATAAGGGGTTGATCGAACTCGACGACCTTTCCGCACTCGATGCAGATCAGGTGGTCATGGTGATTGGCCGGCATGGCTTCATATCGGCTGAACTCGTCATTGAACCGATGTTCTTCCACGAGCCCTTTTTCCTTGAGGGCGTGAAGAGTCCGATAAATGGTCGCAAGGCCGATTCGTGGAGTCTGGGCCCGGACCAATCCGTGGATCTCTTCGGCGCTCAAGTGAGCCTTCGACTCCACAAGAACTTTCAGGACTCTGAGTCGCTGCTGGGTCGGGTGGATCCCGTGAGAGCGAAGATGCTCGGAAAGGTCCACTCCGGCCGCAGCGGGCCTGTTTTTGACCGAGCCAGAGATTCCTGTGGTTTTCTTTCTTGGAACGATGGGGTCTGGCATTCTTAGTCTCTATTAATGTGCGTTTTTGAAAATGAAAACGACTGTTCATTCGGAAACCAAGGATCCCATCGGGATCACTTTTCCGATTTTCAGCGTTTCTGAATGATTCGTGGAATGTATTTTAAGATATTCTCACAGTTGAAGATCAGTTTCAATCGATACTGACCTCTGTTTCAATGTGATCTACTCCTCTTACGCTCTTGTTCGAATTGTTTTGCATCCTATCGAGGCATTGTGGTATATTCCACCTTTGCGACTTTGGGCGGGACCTGATGGTCCCTTGGAGTATCGGCAGAATTTTCTGCCGAATCAATAGTCAGGCTATCAGAAAGAGGGGGGCCTCATGGCAGAAAATTTTGCCGTGATACGGACAGGGGGCAAGATGTATCGCGTTGCCCCTGGACAGATTCTCGTCGTGGAACGCCTTGAGGAAGAGGGGGCGGTCATCTTCGACCAGGTGTTGATGGTGTCTGATGAAGGCGTTATTTCATACGCGACGGAAGATAAGCCGCTTGCCGTCGAGGTTCATGGACGCATTCTTCGCCAGGAAAAGGATCCGAAAATCATTGTTTTCAAGAAGAAGCGCCGCAAGAACTACCGGCGCAAGAAGGGACACCGCCAGCTTGTGTCCCGAGTAAAGATTGAATCCATCATCAAGACAGCTTAGGAGAGGAACATCTCATGGCTCATAAGAAAGGGGTTGGTTCAACCCGTAACGGACGCGATTCTGAATCGAAACGCCTAGGGGTCAAGCGCCACGATGGCCAGTTTGTCCTGGCTGGGAACATCCTGGTCAGACAACGGGGGACCCAGTTTTATCCCGGAGAAAATGTAGGGATGGGGCGAGATCATACCCTTTTTGCTATGCAGACAGGCACCGTCCGCTTTTCCCGGTACGGTCGGGACGCGAAAAAGATCAGCATCGTACCCCACATCATTCTTGTCCCTGGGACTGTCGAGGCCTGACCCTGCGGTCAGCTTTCGGGCAGTTTCTGTTTTTCTCCCTCCGGAGGGTCCATGTCTCAGTTTGTCGATGAGGTCACTCTTTGGGTCTCCTCCGGCAAAGGGGGTGACGGGTCGGCCTCCTTTCGGAGGGAGAAATTTGTTCCTCGCGGGGGGCCAGACGGAGGAGATGGAGGGAACGGCGGGTCCATTATCCTCCAGGGAACCGCCGCGAAATCGACTCTGCTCGATTTCAAGCACAGACCTCGTGTTGTCGCCTCTTCAGGGGAGAATGGTCGGGGAAAAAAACAGCACGGGAAGAACGGGCTGGATCTGACGCTCCAGCTGCCATTGGGTACCCAGGTTTTCAACGCCGATACGGGTGAGCTACTGGCCGACCTGGTTTTCGAAGGGCAGACCTTCGTTGCGGCCCAGGGAGGACGTGGTGGTCGCGGAAATGTTCACTTCGCGACTCCGACAAGACAGGCTCCAGAGTTTGCGGAGCCCGGAAAGCCGGCCCAGGATGTTTTCCTGAAATTTGAGCTTAAAGTCATGGCAAAGGTCGGCCTACTGGGATTCCCAAACGCCGGAAAATCCACCTTCCTTGGCAGAGTCACCCGCGCCCATCCTCGTATCGGATCCTATCCCTTCACAACCCTATACCCTCACTTGGGGGTCGTTTCGCGTGGTCAGCCACCCAAAAATCGGGAATATGTCATCGCCGACCTGCCCGGGCTGATTGAGGGAGCGCATGAAGGACGTGGCTTGGGAGATCGCTTCCTTCGCCATGTGGAGCGGACCGAAATTCTTTTACATTTCATTGATGTCAGTTACGAAGGCCCCGAGGATCCGGAGGAGGCTTACCGGGTGATCCGGAAGGAGCTTGAGCTCTACGATCCCGCTCTCCTTGTAAAACCCGAGGAAATAGCGGCCACCAAAATTGATGCCGGAGACCCCCAGAGGGTGGAGGCTTTCAGAATGTTCTGCCAGAAGACAGGCCGGACTCCCTTTTTTCTTTCATCTCAGACGGGAGAGGGAATTCCTGCGCTCCTGTCTGCCCTCGATCTGCTTCTTGAAGGAAAATCCCTTGCTGGAACCCTTCCTTCCCAAGGCTGAAAGGTCGATCGTCAAAGGTTGCCTGGAAGAGCGTCTTCGGATCAGAAAACGCCTTCGTATCCTGGTTCTCAAGGTTGGAAGCCAGATCCTGACCGATGAATCGGGAGCCCTTTCTCCTCGCGCCTTCGGACGAATCGCCCGCCAGGTCGCCCTTCTTCGGACGGAAGGGGTCCGGGTCGTTCTCGTATCGTCCGGTGCGATCGCCGCAGGGCGTGAGAAAATAGGCCTCGGGAAAAAGCCGCTTTCCCTTGCGCTCAAGCAGGCCGCAGCCTCTGCCGGACAGTCCTCTCTCATGATCCAGTGGGAACGCGCTCTGGGGCGCCATGGTATTCATACGGCCCAAA
>DAIBSV010000360.1 GCA_027415455.1 Nitrospirota bacterium
GGCGGCTCCCGTCCGGAATCGGAGTGTCATGTCCCGAAGTTCCCCTCCTTCCCCCGATTGTCCCGCAATCATCGGCTCCAGCGCCATCCCGCAGATCGGGCAGTCGCCCGGTTCCCTCCGGACGCTCTGGGGATGCATCGGGCAGGTGTATTCCCGGGCCTCGGAGGGTTCGGACGGGGAGATATCAGCGGATCCGGAAAGGATTTCCACCAAGTCCATTCCGCAGAGCGGACAGCGTCCCGATGCGGAGCGGCGGATTTCCGGATGCATGGGACAATGGAAGAAGGGGATCGGAGTGGTCCGGGCTTCCTGGGAGGGGAAGCCGTAGACGCCTGAATTTTTCTGGAATTTCTCCAGACAACGCGCGCTGCAGAAATCGAGGCGCGCCCCCTGGAGGTCCAGGGTGAATTTTCCTCCCGGGGAGACTTCCATTCCGCAGACCGGGTCGCGGCCGCCGGGAAAGGGGGTGCTTTCTAGAGCACGATCCATGGAGTTTCCCTTTCGCCCTTTCGGCCGGCTGTCCGGGCCGGCGAGGAAATTCCTCATCCCTTCAGGCAGACGAGGGGCCGGAGAAAGGCCACCCGCCTGGCCAGACCGGCCCGCTCCGTCGCCTCCGCCACCTGATCGATGTCCTTGTAGGCCCCGGGAGCCTCTTCGGCGATGCCCCGGAGGGATTTCGAGCGGATGAGGATCCCCCGGGATTCCAGCTCCTTCCTGAGCTCCCGTCCGTTCCAGCGGCGTAGGGCCTCGTGGCGGCTCATCGCCCTTCCCGCCCCGTGGCTGGCGGAGGAGAAGGACAGGGATTCGCTTTCGGGGACTCCGGCCAGGATCCAGGATCCCGTCCCCATGCTTCCCCCCACGAACACCGGCTGGCCGACGGAGCGGTAAGCCTCGGGAAGGGACGGGTGGCCGGGACCCAGGGCCCGCGTCGCGCCTTTCCGGTGGACCCAGAGCCTTCGGGACTTCCCGTGGATCCGGTGGACCTCCTCCTTGCAGGTGTTGTGGGAGATGTCGTAGAGGGTCCGGACCTTCACGCCGGGATAGAGGCGTGAAAGGACCTCCCGGACGCTCTGGGACAGGATCTGTCGGTTGGCCAGGGCCACGTTGATGGCGGCATTCATGGCCCCGATGTAAGCCTGGCCCAGCGTCGAGCGTATCGGGGCGCAGGCGAGTTCCCGGTCCGGAAGCTTGGTGCCCCGGCGAGCGGCCTCCCTGGCGAATTCCATCATGAAATCGGTGCCCACCTGGTGTCCCAGTCCCCGGGATCCGCAATGGATGGAAACGAGAATTCTGTCTTTTTCCAGCCCAAAGGCTCGGGCCGTGCCGGGATCCAGGATCCGGTCGACCACCTGGACCTCCAGGTAATGATTCCCCGATCCCAGCGTTCCCATCTCTTTTTGCTGGCGCAACTTCGCTCTCTCGGAAACCTCTTTCGGTCGCGCTCCGGCCATGCATCCACCTTCCTCGATCAAGACGAGGTCGGAGGCCTCTCCGTACCCGTGAGCCACCGCCCAGGCGGCACCCTGTTCCATGACCTTTTCCA
>DAIBSV010000361.1 GCA_027415455.1 Nitrospirota bacterium
CGCCGCGGGCGGCCACCATCTTATCGGGAGCGTCCGGATGACGAGGCGTCAGCGGGCGGGTCCTCTTTCAGAGGAGTCAACGAGAAAGAGGGCCCGCCCTTCACGAGGAATGAAGGGTGGAGCGAGTGGGTGGCGGACGACCCCACTATGGGGCTTGGACCCCGTTGCTAGTCTGTCCGCCGTCGACCCGTTGTCCTGGGGTTCGCCCCCGAAGAGGAGTTTGTCGGGTTCTGCCCGCACGCTCCACCCTGACCACCACCGAGGAGGAGGTGATCGGGTGTACGTAGGCATTGATGCCCATAAACGCGACTGTCACGCCACTGTGCTGAACGACCAGGGAGAGGTAGTCTCCACCGCCTGCTTCCCGAGCAATCTGGGAGCGGTGAGCGCTTGGGCGAAGAAGCTTCCACCAGGGTGCGTGCTCACCCTGGAGGCGAGCACCGTCGCCAAGCGGATCTACTGGCGTCTCCAGGAGATGGGCCTCGACGTGCGGATGGCGCATCCCCTCGAGGTGCGCCGGAAGGCCGGGACGAAGAAGAAGACGGACGCGATCGACTCCTTCGAATTGGCCGACCTCCTGCGGATGAAGCGCCTCCCGGAGGCCTATGTCCCGTCCCCAGAGCTCAACGAGCGCCGCCAGCTGATTCGGTATCGGATCGACCTCGGGAAGAAATCTCGGTTGGTGAAGAACCAGATTCACGCGCTCCTGGTGCACAACGGGGTCACGGCCGACGTCACCGACGCCTTCGGCGTCGAAGGACGGATGCGGATCGCCACCGCGAAGCTCCCGGTGAGCCAACGCTACCTCTTGGATGGGCTACTGACTCAGCTCGATCTCCTCGGGCGTCAGATGGAAGAGATCGAAGGGCAGCTGGCCCAGATCGGGACTCAGGAGCCGGCGGTCCAGAAGCTGATGACCCTTCCCGGGATCGACTTCTACTCGGCGCAAGTGATCCTCGAGGAGATCGGGGACATCACGCGGTTCCCGAGTGAGAAGAAACTGAGTTCGTACGCGGGGCTGGTGCCCCGTGTCGCGCAGAGCGGGAATATCCTTCGGATGGGCCACATCCACAAGCAAGGGCCCAAGGCCCTCCGGTGGATCCTGACCAGCTGCGCTCAGTCGGCGGTGAAGGCGCCGGGGAAGTTCCAGAGGCTCTTCCGAAAGTGGGAGAAGCGGTTGGGGAGGGGGAAGGCCATCGTCGCGGTGGCGCACAAGATGCTCGAGGTGATCTTTGCGATGCTGGCCCGGAACGAGAACTACTCGGAAGAGCGTCCGGAGCGCACCCACGCGAAGCTGACACGCATGCGGTCGAAGGCTCGCGAACTGCCGACACGAGATGTGGAGGCACGATACCGGGGCCTGGCGCCGCGGGCGGCCACCATCTTATCGGGAGCGTCCGGATGACGAGGCGTCAGCGGGCGGGTCCTCTTTCAGAGGAGTGGACCGGCTAGGAAATCTCTTCGCGAAACTGGCCCGAAAAGTCTAGGCTAGGTTCTGCTCTACCCGGAGGCATGGTCATCCGGGCCCGCGAGAT
>DAIBSV010000362.1 GCA_027415455.1 Nitrospirota bacterium
ATGGGCACGTCCTTTCTGGTAAGGGTTATTGCGTAAAATCCTACCAGAAAAAGTGCCATTTCATCTTACACGGGACAGGTCTGATCCACCAGGAGGTCCGGGTGCGCATCACCGAGTCCGTCGTGGAGGTCTTCCATCGCGGGGAACGGGTGGCCAGCCACAGAAAGGATCCCGCTCCCGGCCGCCACACCACGCTGTCCGCCCATATGCCCGAGTCCCACCAGGCCGTGAGCGGCTGGAGTCCGGAAGGCTTCCTCGAGTGGGCCGGCCGGGTCGGGAAGGCCACGCGACAGGTGGTGGAGGCGCTCCTCTCCTCCCGCCGTCCTCCCCAGCAGGCCTATCGAAGCTGCCTGGGACTCCTGTCCCTGGCCCGGAAGGACTCTCCTTCGACCCTCGAGCACCGCCTGTCAGAGGGCTCTCGCCCTGGGGGTCGGCTCCTACCGGGAGGTCCGGATGCTCATGGAGTCCTCTCGAAAGACGTCCTCCGAGGCCTCCCGATCCCTTCCGCCCACACCCCACGACAACATCCGGGGGGCGCGTTATTACGCCGCTCCCGACACGAAAGGGGACCCCCATGCTGACCCCCATCCCACCCTCGACAAGCTCCATCGCCTCCGTCTTCCGGTCATGGCCCAGGGGCTTCGGGAACTGATCGACTCCCCCTCTGCCGGGGACCTCTCCTTCGAGGAGCGGCTCGGGTTACTCGCCGAGCGGGAACTCCTCGAGCGGGAGAACAAGAAGCTTGTCGGACGTCTGGCCAAGAGCCGGATCGGCAAGACCGCCTGTCTCGAGGAGATCGACTACCGCGCCTCCCGGGGTCTGGACCGGTCCCTTGTCCTGGAACTCGCCGGAGGCGGCTGGATCAAATATCACCGGAACCTCCTCATCATCGGTCCCACGGGAGTGGGCAAGACCTTTCTCGCCCGGGCCCTCGGTCATCAGGTTTGCCTTTAGGGTTTCTCCTGTCTTTTCCTCCGCGCTCCCCGGCTCTTCCCCGAGATCGCCCTGGCCCGGGAGACCGGCAAGGCCTCCCGTCTCTTCGCCTCCTGGGCCAAGAGGAATCTTTTGCTCCTGGACGATCTCTGTCTCTTGCCGCTCTCCCAGGACCAGCGCCACGATCTCCTGGAAATCCTTGAAGACCGCTGGGAGACCCGCTCCACCCTGGTCACCAGCCAGTATCCGGTCGATCTCTGGCACGAGCGCATCGGAGAGCCCACGCTGGCCGACGCCATCCTCGACCGGCTCGTCCACAACGCCTACACGATCACCCTCAAAGGAGACTCCATGCGAAAACGACTGAAGACTTGACTCCTTCCGAGCGGGGGAGTAAAAACCGCTCTATGATCCCTTCACAGGGAAACGACCTCTGAGGAAACGAGGGGTATCCATCATGGAGAGAATCGCTGTCCACCATGAAAGAGGATCCCCGTCCATCATCCCGAGACTCCCTGTCCACTTTCGCGAGACTGAGCAGGGGGATTTTTCATTTCCCACTTGGGGGGGATTTTACACTTCCCACTGACACCGG
>DAIBSV010000363.1 GCA_027415455.1 Nitrospirota bacterium
TCTTCCGGTGTACCAAGTTCCCATGTCCCCCGTAGAACGAATTGGATGATCCCGATCAAAAACAATCTCCCGCTTTTCGGTATTTCCGAACCGGATTGCCTGGCCGATATGATTTACGACCTTGGACATGTTGAGCGTGATGACCAGACGGCGCTTGAGATCATCCTCTTGAAACGACAGTGGACGGATCACGATCTTTTCCGACCGAATAAACTCCTCCACAAGACGAATAAGCTGGGCCAAGAGGATTTCCTTACTTCCTTTCCAGTCGTTCTGCATAGCATCGTAATTGTCCCTGGCGACTTCAAAGACGATCTTCTGAGTCCGAAATTCTCTGGCAAGATTTTCAAGGTCAATCTGGGCAATTTTGGTCAGATCAGGTTTTCCCTCCACGATGGGAGCCAGTCATAGCCCAGAAGGTAATATGCGGTCAGAACGAGATCCGGAAGCGGGTCATGGGGTTCGGCCTTTCGGTTCAAATCGTCCTTGACGGAAGGATCCATGTAGAGGTGGTACAGCTTGGATTTGTAGGTTCGTGCATTGGGAAGGGCGTCGTCCCGAACAACGACACGGGGGGTCTTAACCAGACCTGATTCAATGGCATCGTTTAAACCAAAGTCGCTTACAATCCAGCCGAAGAGAGCCTCTTCCGTGCTCTTCTTTCCGGAGGGCGAGAACGGCGTGGCCGAGAAATCATAGGCGCAAAGGATCCCCCGGGACCTGTGGATCCGATCGAGCCCTCCGATCCATTTGGTGGCCTCCTCGATCTCCTCCTTCGATACTCCCTTGACCTTCGACTCCACCGGAACCCGCCATGCGTGATGAGCTTCATCATTAATGACCAAAAGGTTCCGGGACTGTGACATCTCCCCCAAGACTTCCCGACAATAGGCTTCGTCGCTTTTGGCTCCCCGCTTGTCCACGCTCCGCTTTTTCTTGATTTTTTGCTCGGACTCCCAATTCAGGGCGTGCCAATTACGGACGATCACCCTCCCCTGGCGAAGCTTTTCTAAAAAATCGGGGGGAATGATCCGGAACGCTTCGTAATAGTTCGCAGGATCGGAGGGGGCAAGGACCGAAAGACGGTTTCGGACGGTAAGACCCGGTGCAATGATCAGAACATTTTTAGAAAACCGGGTGTCTTGCGGATAGGTGACTTTGTTCAAAATCTGCCAGGCGATCGTCATGGCCATTACTATAGTCTTCCCCGTGCCAGTGGCCATCTTGGAGCACAGTCGTTGGAACTCGCCCCCGTCAGAGGGGATTTCGATTCCAACTTTCTCAGGGTCCGGCGCTTCGGAGAGCCAGATCAGGGTCTCGATTGCCTCCAGCTGGCAGAAGAAGAATCGACGGTTCTCGAACTCCTCCGGATCATTCCAGTATTCGAGAAGCCTTCGGGTGATGCCCGAGACTCCAGGATATCCTTTTTCTCTCCAGGCTTTGACCCGGGGGCGAATCTTGTTGACCAGAGGAATTTCGACAAAGATCCCGGGATCATCGAAAGATTTGGAGCTTTCGGAAGCAACG
>DAIBSV010000364.1 GCA_027415455.1 Nitrospirota bacterium
AGACCACGCGGCCACTTCCGACGGGGATTGTCTGCACCCGCCCGGGATGCGGAGGCGAAATCACCCCGCGCAAGGGAAAGAGGGGAACGTTCTACGGATGCAGCCATTATCCGGAGTGCGACCGGACCTACCCGGGACGTCCTGTGGCCAAGCCCTGCCCGCTTTGTGGCCATGCCTTCCTGATCGAAAAAAAGAGCGGGAAGAAGACAGTTTACTCCTGTCCCGAAAAAGGATGCGGATACGAGAGCGAGGACGGCGAGGAGTCGGGGATCACGGCGTGAACAGCCACGATCACGTGACGGTGGTTGGCGGGGGCTTGGCCGGAACGGAGGCGGCGCTGTCGCTGTCCCGCTCCGGGCTCCGGGTCACACTCTACGAGATGCGTCCAGAGACCCGGACAGGCGCCCACAGAACCGGAAACCTGGCGGAGCTGGTCTGTTCGAACTCTCTCAAGTCCGTCGACCCTGAGACGGCTCATGGTCTCCTCAAGGAAGAGCTCGGGGCGATGGGATCTTTCGTCCTCGAAGCCGCCATGGAGGCCCGTATTCCCGGGGGAGGGGCTCTGGTGGTCGACCGGGACCGGTTTTCCGCCGCTCTGACCTCCCGGGTCGAGGCCGATCCGAACATTTCGATTCGACGGGAACGTGTGGACCGGATTCCTCCGGATCGCCCCCTGATCCTGGCGACCGGACCCCTGACCGCTCCCGAGCTCTCCCGTGACCTTCTGTCCCGGATCGGCAGCGACAGGCTCTCCTTCTATGATGCCATCAGTCCGGTCGTTGACGCCCTCTCCCTTGATCTCTCGAAGCTCTTCAGGGGAGACCGCTACGGGACGCCTGGCGAGGGGGACTATCTCAATGTGCCTCTCGACGAAGAGGCCTATCGGATGCTGGTCGGGGATCTTCTCCATGGCGAGCGGGTTCCCCCTCATGAAGGGGTGGAGGATCGCCCGGAAGCGCTCCGGGCCTTCGAGGCATGCCAGCCCGTGGAGTCTTTGGCCGATTCGGGGCCGGAAACCCTGGCCTTCGGACCCATGCGCCCTGTGGGCCTCGTCGATCCCCGGACAGGCCGGACGCCTTACGCCGTCGTCCAGCTTCGCGCCGAAAACAGGGAGGAGACCGCCTACAACATGGTGGGATTCCAGACCAAGCTCCGCTACTCCGAGCAGGACAGGATTTTCCGCAAGCTTCCCGGCTTTTCGGAGGCTCAGTTTCTTCGGTATGGATCGCTCCACCGGAACACCTTTCTCGACGCGCCGCGGGTCCTGGGCCCGGACCTCGCCCTGAGAAAGATTGCGGGGGTCTATCCCACCGGCCAGATGGTCGGGGTGGAGGGATACACCGAATCGGTCGCACTGGGCCGTCTCACGGCCCTTTTTCTCTCCCCTCGTCCTCCCGAAATTCTTCCTCCGGCCACGACGGCGGTCGGGGCCCTTCTCCGGGCCCTCATCCCCTCCGCCTACCGTCCGGAAGGGGACCCTCCCGGTCCGGGGGAGACCGGGCCCTTTTCCCCGGTCAACCTGCATTT
>DAIBSV010000365.1 GCA_027415455.1 Nitrospirota bacterium
AGCGTCAGGAAGCGGTTGACGGTCGCGTTGGACTGGACCGACCGGCTCGCGAGGGCCCGGTCGGGCTTGAAGAGGTTCAACGTCAGGTCGCAGTCGAAGTCCGGCCCTTCCAGGATGGGGGCCAGGGTCTCACGGTGGAAGAGGGCCGGGAGCTGCCGCAGGGCGTGGAAGCGCCCCCAGAGGGCCGTCCCGTCCGGACGGAAGGCCCGGATCTCCCCCGGAAATTCCTGGAAGGTGGTCTGAAACAGAGGCGGGATCTCCCCCCGGCGGTCCGCCCGAAAGGGCGCAGAAAGCAGTAGTCCCGGATTGGCCCTCTCCGCCAGATGTCGGAGGATCTCCTCCTCCGAAAGCCGCGTCCCCTCCATCCCGGCTCCCGGAAGCAGAGCCATCAGAGCCTCCTCGACCTCCCGAATCGCACGGATCCTCCGGGTGAGCGGACTCCCCTCCTCCTCCCGGACCGCCCGAGCACGTCCCCCGCGGGGCATGAAGGAAAGGCGCAGACGCTCCTTTTCGGGCGGGGGATATCCCACGATCGCCATGAAGAGGCGCCTGCGGCGGGCCGGGCGTTCCTCGAAGTCCCGGCGCTTGTCCTGAGAGAGAGTCGCCAGGCTCTCCGCGGAGACCTCCTTCAGGAAGGAGCCCTGCTGGCGGAGAGGCTCCGGAGCGATTCCGGGCCATTCCCCCGGCCGGCCATGGCGGAGCTCCACCCGAAACTGGAGTCCGTATCCCTCGGGAAGGTGGGCGATCAGGGCCACCAGTCCTCTGTAAACCTGGGCCGCCTCCTCCTCGTCCAGGGGAAGCATGTTGACCCCCGAGAGGGAGAGGATCCGTCCGACCCGACCGCTTAGACCCACCAGAGTCGTCCCGGAAAGCTTCTCCAGATCGAAGAAGCGGTCGACGCCGCGGCCCCTTTCCTTTTTTCTAGCCCACACGATGGATCTTCTCGCGGAATTGATAGAGAAGGCGGCCCCGGATCGTCCCCTCACCCGTCTTCCGGATCCAGAAGAGGGCGGTCATGGAGAGGATCAGGCAAAACA
Source organism: Nitrospirota bacterium (assembly GCA_027415455.1). The sequence continues at coordinate 1,038 of DAIBSV010000365.1, forward strand.
GAAGAAAGACCAGGTTGATCCCGAACAGGAAGCCGGCCAGAACCCAGAAGGCCGGGACGAGAAGATCCCAGGGAACGACGAAGCGCCCCAAAAGGGGCGCCTTCAGAATGTGGCGATAGGAGGGCATCAGAGCCCGGCCCAGACGGTCAGGGTATCCCAGATCGCCTTGGACATGAGGACGAGGGCTCCCCCCGCCACCGTCATGACGCCCTGGCGAATGCCGTCGGCGTCGTGGCTCTTCATGGCGAACCCCGCCCGGGCCATCCCCAGGATGAAGAGGAAGGCCCCCAGTCCATAGACGACGAAGTTGGCCACGTTGTTCGCAAATTCGGTAATGAGGGGATTTTCCCCAAAGTTGTCGACAAAGATGTTGATCAGTTCGGCATGCGGCATATGATGGATCCTCCCGCTCCCCGGAAAGCAAAGGAAATGCCAAATCCAAGTTACTGTAAAAATCTGTATTTTTGATTTTTTCCATTTG
>DAIBSV010000366.1 GCA_027415455.1 Nitrospirota bacterium
GGCGATCACATGCCACCGTTTGAGATTTCCCTTGTAATACCGGTAATAACGGAAACCCGATTCAAGGCCCATGTAGGAGTTGTACATGACGGACGGCGCAAAGATCGAGGTGATACGGCCGGAAGGCTTCGCATAGAGGATCGGAACGATCGTGCCGTAGGTCACCCCCGAATTGTAGGAATCTCCGATCGCCGGAAGGGGGACGACGACGGTATTGTCGAACGGGGTGCTGTAGCTGAAAGGGGGAGGAGATCCGATGGGAAGGGTCGGAAAGGTCAGTCCCTGGGGGCCGAGAGAGGTGGCGACCGGAGCTGTCGGGATGCCGGGGGGCCCGGGGGGCATTGGCCCCCCCCAGGCCGGCAAGGCCTCGGGGAGGGCGAGGAAGGCGAGTGCCAGCATCAACCCGACTCGCACCCCTCCCCTCAGGGCTCTTCGCATCCTTCGCATCAAAGCGGGCCTCACCGAAGCCCCCTGTCCGGAAAGATCCCGGGACCGCATTCGCAGGAGACCCTTGCTCCGAGCTCCCGGAGCCCTGCCTGGGCCCTGAGGATTCCCGGCAAAAGGCGGGCCATGGAAAAAAGAATGGCCGGTCTAAGGAGGATGGAACGCACGATTCCAACAGGCGATGTCTCCCCCCGGGCATCGACAAAGGACATCGCTTCGGGAGGGAGTGTCTCCTCCCATGCATCCGAAACGACCCGCACCGCCCAGGCCGGAATGCCGCGGCTTGCGGCGAGGGACAGCCATCCCGCACTTTCCATGTCCACGACATCCCCGCCAGTTTTCGCCCGAAGCCGGGCCTTTTCATGGGGGGTCGAGACGGGACGGTCGACGGTCACGACCATCCCTTCGCGATAGCGGGATGACAAAAATTCCGGGACCTGAACGGGAGTGGGGCTCTCTCCTGTTTTGAGGACCCGGCCGGCGACAAGGATTTCCCCGGCCTTGACCTCCGGAGAAAGCCCCCCGGCGAATCCGCAAAAAAGAATCGGGCCCATCTTCACCCCGGAGAGAAGTCGTTCCAGGTTCTCGACGCCATGTCTGCCCGGTACAAGGTAGACGACAGGGATGACAGGCCAATTGCCCGGATCCTGATCGCGAAGCCCCTTCTCTGCCTGGCGAAGGGACATCGGACGACAGCGGCCCCCTGCTCCCCGACTGAATGCCAACGCCTCATCCCTGAGCGCCGTGACGACAAGAAGGCGGCGAGAGGAGAGGGCGGGAGTCTCAGGCACTGTTTCGAATGGGCGCGTAAGGGGAGAGCTTCCAGGAAGCCACCCGCTCATGGCCCAGCGCTTTTCCGTTTTTCTTCATGTTGCGGTAGAGGGAAAGGGCCCACAGCGGGAAATAATGGCGATACATATGATAGCGAAGATAGAAGACCCGGGGGAATCCTGTTCCCGTGAACAGTTCCTCCTCCCATGTCCCATCCTTTCCCATCCGTGAGAGCAGGTAGAGAATCCCTTTTTCGACGGAAGGGTGGTCACAATACCCCCCATGAAGGAGGGAGATGAGGG
>DAIBSV010000367.1 GCA_027415455.1 Nitrospirota bacterium
AACAGCTCCAAGCCGCCCTCAGGCGACGGGTATCGAAAGCCGGCTCCCAAAAGTCTCCGGACTCCGTCGGGGAAGAAGCCCGGAGGACAGCCGGGGCACAAAGGCGACACCCTCCTGGCGGTGGAGACTCCCGATGCGCAGGTGGAGATTCCTGTGCCGCGCTGTTCCTGCGGGGAGGATCTCTCCCGGGTGCCGGTCGTCGAGTATGAAGCCCGACAGATCGGGGCTGGGTGCCACTTCACATCCAGGACGATGCCCTCCAGAACGTCGAGCGCCCGCATGTAAGCGAACCGGACGTGATCTCCGGCCTTAAGCCGGGCAGGAATGGGCATTTCTTTCTTCGGGGGCAGGGGGATCTCGCCCGATCCATCAGAATCGTTTTTCGGGGCATTTCCGTGCGCCCTGGAGTGGAGGAACCGGGCTCGGCCCCGTTCGACCAGTCGGAGGGCCTTCTCCTGGGGAATGTCGAGGATGTCGCCGGGTGGAGGATGGAGCCGTCGGAGAGTTTTTTGAATGTTTCGACAATTTCCACCATCATCAGATGTCCTCCACTGGGACGTCGTCTGTCCCAACCTCGGAGGTTGGTCCAGGAGGTTGGACCGCCGAAAAGCCCCGCCGGTGCTGGCTTGGTCCAACCGGGCCAACCTGTCCAACCTGTTTCGCTACTTCTACATATAGGAGATCATCATGTGTTGCGTATACGGGATCGGAATTTCTCCCTACATACGTATCTCCAGAATGCGATTTAGGTTGGGACGGTTGGACCGAGCTAGGACTGGTGCCGCTGGTCCAACCTGGGTCAACCTGGGTCAACCTCCCATTTTCGACCTCAGGTTGGACCGGCTCGTAAACTCTCAGCCGCCCGCTCCCCGAGCGCACCCGTCGGGACCGCCAGCCCATGCGGTGGAGGATGGCCCCGACACGGGTCTGCGATGCCCTGTCGTGGCGGTCGAGAGGTATCTCAAGGCATTTGTCCAGAATCTCTGAGATGGTTGCTTGCTGGGGGATTTTTATCGACAACCAAGGGATGACAGACTCCTCCCATGAATCGGCTTCAAAAACCGCCTCCCGTTCCTCCTCCGCCTCATCCCAGGGAATCTCATGCCATGATTCGCCGCCCTGATGCCGGACGAACGCCTCGGCCCAAAGCTGGTCGCGATCTCCGGTAAGTCCTTCCACGTCAACGGCCCCCACTTCCAGGGGAAGGAATCGCCGGTTGCCGCTGGGATCTTTCAAGAATTGGTCTGCGTTGGTGGTTCCGATGAAGACGGTCTGTCTGGGAAAGTTTTCCTGGGATCGACCATAAGGTGGGCGAAAGCGGTCTGACTGGGCGGTGATGACCTGCTTGATGTGCTCGACCTCGTTGCGACGCATCCCTGACAACTCGGCCAGCTCCAGGCACCACACGCCACTGTGAAGGTGTTGGAGAAAATCTTTAGTCCCCCACTCGGCAGTAGGAGTGCCTGTCCAGGATTCTCCGAACAGAGCCATGAGCCCCGTTGACTTTCCTGCG
>DAIBSV010000368.1 GCA_027415455.1 Nitrospirota bacterium
TTTAGTCGTCATGAGCAGGGCTCACCCTGCAGAATGAAAATGGGGTATCCTTTTTCCTGTCGTTCTCGCCATACGTCGCGTTTTCTTGGTACCGAACCAGGAGTCCGTCTTTAGTCTGACGAGGGAGACTTCCGGAACCCCGCATTGTTGCCTCGAGCACGCCAACCAGAGTCGCTGATGAGGAGGCTCCCCGGGAACGACATCCATTATCGCTGTCGTCACCATTTTGGAGGGAGGGATTCCATGGAACAGCTGGTCGAGCGGTGTGCGGGGCTGGATGTCCACAAGGATACGGTGGCTGTCTGTGTGCGCCTGTCCGATGAAGGTGGGAAGACGGTGCAGGAGATCCAGACCTTTGGAACAACGACGCCGGATCTTCTGGCTCTTCGGGACTGGCTCGAATCCCTGGGGGTAGCCCAGGTGGCGATGGAAAGCACCGGAGTCTACTGGAAACCTGTCTACTACCTTCTGGAAGAGGAGTTCAGCGTTCTTCTGGTCAATGCGGCCCATATCAAGAACGTGCCGGGCCGGAAGACCGATGTGGCGGATTGCGCCTGGATCGCGCAGCTTCTGGAGCATGGGCTTCTGCGGGGAAGCTTCGTGCCGGACAAGCCGATCCGGGATCTGCGGGACCTGACCCGACATCGAAAGATCCTGATCCAGGAGCGGGCGCGGGAAGCCAACCGCTTGCACAAGGTGTTGCAGGATTCGGGGATCAAGCTGTCGTCGGTGGCGACGAACATCCTGGGAGTTTCGGGACGGGCCATGATCGAGGCTCTGGTGAACGGGAGCACCGATCCGGCCGCCTTGTCCGACTTGGCCAAAGGAAAGTTGAAGAAGAAGCTTCCGGCCTTGCAAAAAGCCCTGGTCGGCCGATTCCGATCCCATCATGCTTTTCTGGTCAGCCGGATCCTCGCCCATCTGGATTATCTGGAAGACGAGATCGAAGCTTTTAGCCAGAAGATCGAGGAGGAAATGCTCCCTTTCGATGAGGCGGTCGCCCTGCTCGACACCATTCCCGGGGTGAACCGCCGCACGGCCGAGGTTCTGATTGCGGAGATCGGACCCGACATGAGTCGCTTTCCTTCGGCAAGACACTTGGCTTCCTGGGCGGGACTGTGCCCTGGAAACAACGAAAGCGCAGGGAAACATAAGTCGGGCAAGACCCGAAAGGGAGACCGGTGGCTTCGGATCGCGCTTACCGAATCCGCACTGGCGGCGGTTCGAGACACCGATTCGACCCTGTCGGCCCAATATCGCCGGATCATGCGACATCGGGGCCATCGGAAAGCGATTGTAGCGGTGGCTCATTCAATCCTCGTCATCAGTTATCACATCTTGTCCGATAGGAAGCCATACGCCGAACTTGGATCGGCCTACCTGGAGAAGCGGGAAAAAGATCATGCCATCCGACGCTATGTGAAACAGCTGGAACGACTGGGACAAAAAGTCATTCTTGAACCGGTGGCTTAGCGATGACTTCAATCCGCTGATCCCCATTTTCTAACCAG
>DAIBSV010000369.1 GCA_027415455.1 Nitrospirota bacterium
TGGCCCAGTGCCAAAGCGGACGGCTGTCCAACGTCCAGACCCAGCTCTCCGACCGGGATTGGGTGGGCATCGTCCAGCAGTACAAGCTCCGGGCGTCGGCCGTCTGCCAGTAAACGAGACAGTAATCGCGAAAGTTCCGGGAGGGGGACGATCCCCTCCCGGCCTGTTTTGCTTGGTCTTTCTTCTCTTCTCCTCCATTTTCCGGCGTTTTCAGGACTGGCTTCCGGAAGGCGGGGGAGAGGATGAGAAAGACCGTGGGGGAGGACAGGAAGATGCTCAAGGAATTCACGAAGTTCATGATGCGCGGCAATGTGATGGACATGGCCGTGGGTATCATCATCGGGGCCGCCTTCGGGAAAATCGTGAGCTCCCTGGTGTCGGACGTCATCATGCCGCCGATCGGGCTCCTCCTCGGGAAGGCGGACTTCTCCAATCTCTTTCTGGTCCTCCGGCAGGGCAATCCTCCCGAGCCCTATTCCACTCTGGCGGTGGCACAAAAGGCCGGGGCGGTGACCTTGAACTACGGGCTCTTCATCAACACGATCATCGGCTTCGTGATCGTGGGCTTCTCGGTCTTCCTGCTGATCCGGTGGGTCAATCGCCTGACCGCCCTGGTGCCCAAGAAGGAGGCGGCGCCGGCTGCGCCCACGACCAAGACCTGTCCTTTCTGCCTCTCGGTCATCCCCCTGGGGGCCACCCGCTGCCCGCAGTGCACTTCGATTCTTTCCTAAAATGACCTGAATTGAACTAAGTTGGCCTGAAACGGCCTGAGAGAGCCTGAGGCAGAGATGGAACCCTCACTCGAGTCCTTCCCGAAGGGAGCCCATGGCGGGAGAACTTGGTCCCTCTGTTGCTGGATCCTCTGCCGGATCTTCACGGTCGTCCTTTTCGAAGCGCTCGTCGCAGGAGTCCTCGTCCATGAGGCCTGGGCCGCGGCTCCCGTCTCCCCCTCCTCCGATCTCCTGACACTCAAGAACGGAGATACCCTGAAGGGGCGCCTGGTCTCGGGGGATGCCAAAGGGATCGTCTTCACCTCGGAGGGGGCGGGGAAGCTTGCGATCGGGTGGATCTTCGTGCGCTCGCTCCGGGTTCCCGAGCCCTTCGCGGTCCTCTTCAAGGAGGTCCGGGTCCGGCAGGGGCACCCGAACCGTCAGGTTCCCGAGGGGCCTCTCTCAGTGGAGGGACCGACGCTCACTGTCGCGACCCTTTCGGGCCCTGTCCGGATTCCGGTCGCCTCCGTGACGCATCTGCTCGATGCCCCGTTCTACGAAAAGGCGGTCAACGGCAACGAGCATCCGTGGCAGGGATGGACCGGGTCGCTTGCCGGCGGGGCGAGCTTCGTCGAGGCGACCCAGAGCCTGGAGACCTTCAACTTCGGGGTCGCCCTGACCCGGACCGCCCCCACCGTCTCCTGGCTCGAGCCGGACGACCGGACCATCCTGGGCTTCACGAGCACCTACGGAACCATCTCCCAGCCGAACACCCCCTCGTCGGCCACTCTCCTTAG
>DAIBSV010000036.1 GCA_027415455.1 Nitrospirota bacterium
CGGCTTTCCTTCGAAAAATCGGTCCTGAAAAGACCCCTTTCAGAGCCTCGAGGAACAGGGTGGCCGTCCCAACCACACCGACGTCTGTCGATCCCCCCTATTATTCCCTTTTCTCTCCCCTTCAGACTGCTTCACTGGTCCCGCCTTCGTTTCCCATAAAACACGTAATAAGTTATTTTGTCTCTGTTTTAGGGATAAGGGAACAGAGCCAGAACATCGCTTTTGAATGCTTGAATTGTATTTTTTTATAAGCTAAGATGATTACGGATTGATAATTAAATCATTAATAAAAATTAAAAGCATGGAGGAGTAATGAAAAAAATTACACAAAGAATCGCCTTGCTGACAATTGGTCTTGGGTTTCTCGGGGGATGCGTATCCATAAATTCGAGCGCTATTTCAGAGGTTTCAAATGCGTCTTCGGGACAAGCTGTCAAGGTGACAGTCTCGGGAGACCCTGGCATTTTGCATCTTATGGCCCCAAAAGATCTTACTCAAAAAGCGAATCAGGAACTTCTTTCTAAATGCTCAAGTGGTAAATTGACCGATGTTCAAACCCAGTTAAGTACAAGGGACTTTCTGGGAATTGTTCAGATTTACAAGGTAAGAGCATCAGCTGTTTGTCAATAAGTATTAGGGGTTTTTCTCGTTGTTTATCAGTCCGATGAATGAAAAGGGGTGATACACCCCTTTTCATTCGGCTATGTCGTCGATTCCAAAGAGCTCTTCACCCTTTGGTGCAGACGCTCGCTCAGCTTGCGAGACTGACGCGTGACCGATCGACAACGTTACCCAAAAAAGCCATGTCAGGTGCACTTTTTTTGCCCGCACTTTCTCGTCAAGACCCCCAAAATTGAAATCGTCCGGCTGATCGTTCTCCTTGCCCGGGCCCTCTCGCTTGAAACCTGCGCGGAAGGGGTCGAGACTGAGGAGGAGCGCGCCTTTCTGGAAGGGCTATCCGTCACCTGTTTTCAGGGATATCTGGCGAGCCCTCCCCTTCCCTACGAGTCCTTTCTCTCCCGGATGGAGTCGTCCGCTCCCTCCCTTTCAGGCGCCGGCTTTCCTTCGAAAAATCGGTCCTGAAAAGACCCCTTTCAGTGCCTCGAGGACCAGGGTCGCCGTCCCCACCACTCCCATGACCCCGAACAGGACGGGCAGGGGAAGGGGGGTCAGCAGGAACGGTGTGGATGAAAGAAGTCCGGCCAGCAGGACGTCCGTTCCCAGAATCAGAAGGAGTGTCCGGGAGGGAGGGGCGCTCGTCATGGGGCCGGGATGGCGGACGACGAGGACGTTTCCGATGCCGGTGAGAACGAGAGTCAGGAAGGAGAGGGTCTGGCATTGTTCCGGAGAAAGATGAAGGAGAGTCTGTCCTGTGAGGAAGACGGAAAAGGTCAGGAGGAGCCAGAGGGCCGCCAACAGAAAGCCCCGGGTCATCGTCCGGGGAACATCGATCGGATCGGGAGAGCCTGAAGGGGTGACACGGTCGCTCGCCAGGGCCATGGTGACGAAGTCGTTCGTGAAGATGAGAAGGAGAATCTGCAGGGATCCGATGACGGCGGTGTGGAGAAACAGGAGCCCCCCCGTGAGGAAGAAGGCGATCTCGATGGTCTTCACGATCTTGTTCAGAATGTAGCTCTGAAGCCTTCGGGTGACCCTCCGCCCCTCGAGGACGACCAAGGCGAGTCCGGAAAGTCCGGGGGAGAGAAGGACAAGGCCAGCAGATGCCCGGGCGATGTCGGTGGCGTGGGACACCGCGATCCCGACCTCCGCCTGTCTGAGGGCCGGCGCGTCGTTGACCCCGTCTCCGGTCATGCCGACGATATGGCCTTTCTCCTGAAGCTTCCGGACGAGAAGGAACTTGTCTTCCGGAAGGATTCCCGCGAAGAGATCGCAGTCGTCCGGAAAGGATAGGGTTCGCTCCGAACATGGGCGGCCGGACAGACCCAGGGCCTGGGCCACGGGGGCGGCGGCTTCCGGGGTGTCTCCGGTTGCGAGCCGGATCCGGACCCCCAGTGCCCGGAGACGGTCGATCGTGGCGCGGCTGTCCTTTCGGAGGGGATCCGAAAAAGACAGGACACCCAAAAGCGTGAATGGGCCGTTCTCGGGTCCGGAGAGGACGGCGACCGGCCTCTGTCCCCCGGGCGAGATCTCGGGAAGGGGGTCGGTCAGAAGGCCCAGGGAGGCGAGCAGGGGGGGAGATCCCTTGATGACCCGGATCTTCGAGGAATTTTTTTCAAGAATGGCCTCCGTCCGCTTGGTGGAGGGGTCGAATGGGGTGAAGGAGATCCGGCGGGTCCCGGGATCCGGAGAAAGATTCCGGCGGGTCCCCTCAGCCAGGATCGCCCGGTCGAGCGGATCGAGGGTCGCGTCGTCGGAGGCCGCCATGGCGGCGGAGAGCAGGGCCTCTTCCGAGTGCCCGGCGGCGGGTCGGGCCTCAAGGAGGGTCAGCGTGTTTTCCGTCAGGGTTCCCGTCTTGTCGCAGACCAGCTCGTCCATGGCCGCTGCATCCGAAATCGCCGACAGCCGGGTGACGAGGACCTGGAGCTTTCCCAGGGTCGCCGCGGACAGGGCGTTGGCCAGTGTGAACATGGGGGGAAGGGCGATGGGGATGGCCGAAAGGAGGAGGATCAGAATAAAGGCGGCGATGCCGGAAAGCGAGAGTCCGATTTTGAGGGAGAGGGGAACCAGGACGAGGGCCAGAACGAGATCCATCACGAGGAGGGAGCGGACGATCTGGAGAACCGTCGCCTCGGCATGGCTTCTTGTCTCGGCGTCGTGGACGAGCTGGACGGTCCGGCCGTAGGCGCAGTTATTTCCAGTCTGCGTCACCATCCCCGATCCTTCCCCGCGCCGCACGACCGTTCCGGCGAAGAGGGTGTCTCCCGGAGCTTTCTGGACCGCAAGGGATTCTCCGGTAAGGGAAGACTGGTCGAGCAGGGGGGTTCCGGTGCGGAGGATCATGTCGGCCGGGACAAAGTCGCCCATGCGGACATGGACCAGATCCCCCGGAACGATCCATCGGGCGGGCACCGTCGTCCAGACCCCGTCCCGGCGCACGCGGGCCATCACCTCCATCTGGTCCCTGAGCAGACGGAGGGCGGCTTTTCCTTTTTCTTCCTTCCGGAAGGCGAGTCCCCCGTTCAGGAGAAGGAGCGAAATGACGATCAGTCCTTCGAGCCTCTTTCCGGTGGCGATCTCGAGGGCGAAGGCCGACTCGAGCATCCAGGGAACGGGACCCCAGAACTTTCTGGCCAGAATCCACAGGGCGGAGGGTTCACGAAAAGGAACTGCGTTGGGCCCGATCCGGGCCAGTCTCTCCCGGGCAACGGTCTCGGAGAGGCCGTCTGGGGTGGAGTCAGTCCCGTCGGGTGCCGGAAAAGGGGTCTCCACGCGTTCCTCTAGAGGGAGACGACGATCAGGATCATGGCGGGGGTTTCGTTCGGGTTTTTCCAGTTGTGCGGCTGGTGTGGGTCGAAATAGACGGCGTCCATGGAATCGAGGTCGTATTTCATTCCGTTCTGTTCGAAAATGACCCTTCCCGAAACGACGATGCCGAACTCCTCCCCCTTGACGCCGACATAGGGTTGTTCTCCGACCTCCCCTCCGGGATCGAGGGTAATGAGGATGGGCTGCATCTTTTTGCCGGACAGTCCGCGGGCCAGGGGCTCCACGGTGGCATGGGAGGAGGTGCTGTAGACGCGTCGCCTGTTTCTGGCCTGCATGAGAAGGGGGTCCACCCCGTTTTCGGGCTCGTCGAAGAGGGAGGTCACGGGAAGGGAGAGGGCGGCGCAGATTTTTTCGAGCGTGGCGATCGAGGGGGAGACGAGGCCGGCCTCGATCTGGGAGAGGGCGCTGGCGGAGATTCCCGCATTTCGGGCCAGCATGCGGAGGGAGAGCTCCCGATCCTGTCTCAGTTGGCGGATGCGTTCGCTGACCTGCTTCATGACGGTAGTGTAAGGAAAAGGATCTCCGGGTTCAAGAAAATTCGTGCGGGGAGATGGGGGGGCCTTAAAAACGGAGGCATTGCCGGAGGGCATTCCCCAAAAATGGAGTTGTCCCCTTACCGTGATCGGCTCAGGGAGCTTCGGATCCTCCCTGGACCGGACTTTCAAAATCGACGGAAAGAGTTGACAAAAGTTTAAATCAAAACTAAAATTTTGCAAGTGATCAAAGAATGAGAGTTTTCCCAGTTCTTTTTCGGATCACCGGGGGGAGGTGATCCTCCCGCCGGGTCCGGCTGATTTCAGTCGGACCGGTCATCCCTTACGCCACCCAACAAGGAGGATTCCATGGAAGTCTCCGTCAAATGCATGAAAAACGGCCCCCTGGAAATCACAGGCGAGATCGCGATCACGGACGACCACGGCCATGTGATCAAGGACGGCCAGAAGGTCCACCACCTCTGCCGATGCGGTCATTCGGCGAAAAAGCCCTTCTGCGACGGGTCCCATACCCGGGTCCACTTCACCACCTGATCCGGAGCCGGATTCCCGGCCCGCCTCCCGGCCCGTTTCCCCGGATTTTCGGGGACGGGCCTTTTTCGATCCGATTCCCCTGGGTTTTTCGTCGGGAGCACGATTTCCCCGGACCCTTCTTGAGTCTTTCCCGCTCCTCCGCTAATATCGAGGCAGACCTCTTGAACCCATTTTCCAGGCGGGGAGCCCCGAATGACCACCTTTCAGGATATGATCATGACCCTCAAGGCCTTCTGGGCCAAGGAGGGATGTCTTCTGCTCGAACCCTACGACATGGAGATGGGGGCGGGAACCTTCCATCCGGCCACCTTCTTCGGAGCCCTGGGACCCGAGGAGACCGCCGTGGCCTATGTCCAGCCGTGCCGGCGCCCCACCGACGGCCGGTTCGGCGAGAACCCAAACCGGCTTCAGCATTATTACCAGTTTCAGGTTCTGGTCAAGCCGTCCCCCCTCCGCTCCCAGTCTCTCTATCTCAGGAGCCTGGAGGCTCTGGGACTCGACCTCTCCGCCCACGACATCCGCTTTGTCCACGACGACTGGGAATCGCCGACCCTGGGGGCCTGGGGACTTGGATGGGAGGTCTGGCTCGACGGGATGGAGGTGACCCAGTTCACCTATTTCCAGGAGGTGGCGGGGCTGCCCCTCGATCCTGTGAGCGTGGAGATAACCTACGGGCTCGAACGGCTGGCCATGTATCTCCAGGGGATTTCCAACGTCTTCGATCTTCGCTACAACGACCGGGTGACCTATGGCCGGATCTTTCAGGAAAACGAACGGCAGCAGTCGATCTTCAATTTCGAGAAGGCCGACCGGGCGGTGGTCCGGGAGCAGTTCGACTTCTGGGAGCGGGAGGCCGCGGCGCTTCTCGAGGACGGTCTCTACCGGCCCGCCTACGAAAGGGTTCTTAAAATGTCTCATTCTTTCAACCTCCTCGACGCCCGCGGGGCGGTCGGAACGGAGGAGCGCCAGCGTCTGATCGGAAGGGTCCGGGGATGCGCCCGGAAGGTGGCCTCCCTCTATGTGTCCGCATGGGACACCGTTTCGGCCGGGAGCCGGCCATGACCCCGTTCGCTTCCGCCGATTCGAAGAACGGCGCCCTTCTGGAGGTCGGGTGCGAGGAGCTTCCGGCCGCCCTTCTTCCGGGGGTCGTCGAGAGCCTGCGGCTTCTTGCGGAAGAGGCGGCCGCCGCGGCGGGAATCTCCTTCGAGCGCGTCCGGACCGCCGGAACGCCGGTCCGTCTCCTCCTTCGCTTCGACGGTCTCTCTCCGGAAACCCTCCCCCGGGAAACGGTCGTGACCGGTCCCCCCGTCTCGGCGGCGGGGGCCTGGCCCTCCGACCCGTCGCCGGCGGCCAGAGGCTTCGCCAGGACCCACGGGACGGCCGTCGAGAGCCTCGAGATCGTGGAGCTTCCGAAAGGTCGGTACCTGGCCGTCCGGAAAAAAGAGGAGAGCCGCCCCGTTTTCGACCTCCTTCCGGGGATTTTTCTCCGAGCCCTCTCGGCTCTCGTCTTCCCGAAGTCGATGCGGTGGGGGGCTGGGACCGGTCCCTTTCTCCGCCCCGTCCTCTGGATCCTGGCCCTTTACCGGGACGAGGTGGTGGGTTTCGAGTTCGCGGGACAGATCTCGGGACGGCTGACCTTCACGCCGCGCTTTCGGGGAATGGAGCCGGTCCTCCTTCGCAACGTCGCCCAGTATGACCAGGAGATCCGGAACTGGGGGATCGAGGTCGACCTGGACGAACGCCGGGAGCGGATCGCGAACGACCTCCTCTTGACCATGAAGCTCGAGACGAGCGCCGGAAACTGGCCGGAGAGATCCTCTCTCGTTCTCGATCCCGACCTCCTCGCGGAGGTGGCCTGCCTCGTGGAGGGATACCGGATCGTCCCGGCCGTCCTTCCAGAGAAATACAGGTCTCTTCCTCCGGCCGTCGTCCGGACCGTGCTCAAGGTCCACCAGAGGTTCTTCGTGGTGGAGGCCCCCGACCGGAAGACGGTGGCGCATTTTCTGGGCGTTTCCGGGAATCCAGACGGGAATCTCGATGTGACCCGGGACGGATACGTCCGCGTCGTGACCGCCCGCCTCGAAGACGCGGCCTACTATATCGCCCGGGACCGTTCACGGAGCCTGGCCGACCGCGTTCCCGACCTCGACGCCGTGGCCTTCTTCCCGGGGGTTGGTTCCCTTGGGGACAAGGTCCGGGCGGCGCGCCGGCTGGTCCTCGAGTGCCTGGGACTCCTGCCGGACTCCCTCCTTTCAGGCCACGGCCACTCCCGTCAGGATCTGGTCGCGATCCTCGAGCGTGCCGCCACCCTCTACAAGGCGGACCTTCTGACCGGACTCGTGAAGGAGTTCCCGGAGCTCGAAGGCGAGGTCGGGGGAATTTATGCGCAATGGGAGATGGAGTCGTCGGGAACCCATGATTTGCTGGGGCCGGCCGTGGCACGGGCCATCTCCTCCCACTACCAGCCCCGGACCTCCCGGGATCCCTGTCCGGAGGATCTCCCCTCCGCGCTTCTCTCCCTGGCCGACCGGGCGGTGGGCCAGGCGGGAGCCTTTCTGGGCGGGGCCAGCCCGAGCGGATCGCTCGATCCCTTCGCCCTCCGGCGGTCGGGGCAGGGGATGGTTCGCATCATGGTCGAATTCGCGTTGCCCATCCGCCTCTCCGTTCTGGCCGATCTCGCGGTTGTTTCCTGGAATCTTCCGGATTCCCGGAATGTCCGTGCGCTTCTGGTCGAGTTCTGGGAGGACCGTCTCCAGTCGATCCTGGCGAGTGAGGGGGAGCCCCTGTGGGGCCGGGCCGCCCGGCTGGGGGACGAGCCCCCCTTCGTCTCGTCGCGCCGGGCCGAGTTCCTCAGGGATTTCTTCGTCTCCCCGGATTTTGGAATCTTCGAGACGGTCAAGACCCGGATCGACCGGATCCTTCCCGAAGGCTCCTTTGGTCCGGTCGATTCCGGACTTCTGGGGACCCCGGCGGAGAGAGCCCTCTGGGAGTCCTTCGGAGCCCTTCTGCACCTTCCTTTTCCCGAACTGCCCGAACGGGTCGACTTCGAGGCGGAGGTCCGGCGTCTTCGCCCCCTTCTTCCGCTGGTCGAGACCTTTTTCGAGGCCGTTCTCGTCAACGATCCCGATCCGGCCCTCCGGATGAATCGGCTGGCGCTTCTCTCTCTCGTCTCCCGAAGACTGACCGTTCTCGGCCGACTCGACCTGCTTCTGTCGGCGGCCCGGAAGGAGCGGAGCGAGGGGTGAGATCCGCCCCGGAGGATCTTCGCTGGATGCGCCGGGCACTGGCCCTTGCCTGGCGGGGACGGGACACGGTCGCCCCCAATCCGATGGTCGGTGCCGTGGTGGTCAGCGAGGGCCGTCTCGTCGGGGAAGGGCATCACCAGAAGGCCGGCTCCGACCACGCGGAGGTCGTCGCGCTCCGGGCCGCCGGCAAAAAGGCCCGTGGCGCCACCCTGTACGTCAATCTCGAACCGTGCTGCCATACCGGCAAGCGGACCCCTCCCTGCACCGAGGTCATTTTGAATGCCGGGGTCCGAAGGGTGGTCCTCTCCATGAAGGACCCCAATCCGAAGGTTTTCGGCGAGGGGATCCGGACGCTCGCAGAGCGGGGCGTCGAGGTCTCCTCCGGGCTTCTTTCCAGTGAGTCCTTCGAGCAGAACCGCGGCTTCGCCTCACTCATCCGGCAGGGACGCCCCTTCGTGACCCTGAAGGGCGCCATGAGCCTCGACGGAAAGATCGCGACCGCCTCCGGAGACTCCCAGTGGATCTCGGGGGAGGAGTCTCTTCGTTACGCCCACCGCCTTCGCCACGCCCACGACGCGATCGTGGTCGGGATCCGGACGGCCGAGAAGGACGACCCCCGTCTGACCACGCGGACAGGACGTTCCCGCGCCCACCAGCCAATCCGGATCGTTCTCGATTCAAAGGGGCGCCTCTCTCCCGACTCCCGCCTTTTCGATGAGGCGGGAGGGGGGCCGGTCTGGGTCGTCGTCGGGCCTTCCTGTCCCCGGAGCGCCACCCACGCCCTGGAGAAAAAGGGGGCCCGGGTCCTCCCCCTTCCCGAGATCCGTCCGGGGGAGATCGACCTCTCCCGTCTTCTTTCGGAGCTTGCCGGATCCGGGGCTTTGACCGTCCTTGTCGAGGGAGGGTCCCGGGTCAACGCCTCGTTCTTTTCGGCGGGACTGGTCGACCGGATCCGGGTTGTCCTGGCCCCTCTCGTGATCGGGGGGGAGGATGCGATCGGATGGATCGGGGGGCGTTCTCCCGACCGGCTGGGCGAGGCTCTCCGGCTCCCCGCCTTTTCCCTGGTCCGGCGCCTGGGGGCCGACCTTCTCGTGGGAGCCGATCTCTGGGGGCCCGAGACTCTTCCGCCCCCCGCCGCCGGAAAAAATACGCTATAATAGCGAAAAATTCACCTCATCTCTTGCCAAAAGGAGTTTTTCTGTGTTTTCCGGGATCATCGAAGCGACGGGCCGCGTCCTTTCTGCCGTGGCTCCGGAGGGGGGCCGGCTGACCATCACGGGCGTCTCCTTCGCCCGAGAGCTTTCCGCCGGGGAGTCGGTGGCCATCAACGGGGCCTGCATGACGGTCGTCTCCCGGGAGGAGGACCGCTTCTCGGTCGATGTTTCGCTTGAAACGCTTCGGGTCACCCGCATGGGGGAGATGGACGCGGGCGAAGGGGTGAACCTCGAGCGGGCCATGCGTCTCTCCGACCGGCTCGGGGGCCATCTCGTCCTCGGCCACGTCGACTGCCTCGGGCGCATCGAAGGGCGCCGGACCTCGGGCAACACGGAATTCTTCTCCCTTTTCGTTCCGGCTCCCCACCATCGCTACCTGATTCCCAAGGGATCGATCACCGTCGATGGCATCAGCCTGACCGTCAACGCCTTCTCCGACCGGCCGGATGGCTCGGGGAGCGTGGTGGAGCTGGCGATCATTCCCCACACCCTGGCCGTCACCACTCTCGGGACGCGCCGTGTGGGGGATCGGGTCCACCTCGAGCTCGACCTGGTCGGAAAATATGCGGACCGATTCCGGGAAATCGACGGATCAAGGGGGGAGGCGTCCCGTGGCTGACATGCCCCATGTCCGGCGCTGCCCCGTCTGCCACGGGGAGCTGGCCGCCTCGCTTCGTTCGGTCTTCTGCTCGGACCGGTGCCGCCGGATCGATCTGTCCCGGTGGCTTTCGGAGGAGTACCGCATTCACGGGGGGGAAGGGGAGGGCGAAGGAACGCTCGTCCATTCACGGGAGACGGGGGAAGGGGGGGACTCCTGATGGAGGAGGGACGGGAGAATCCAGAGGAGAAGGATTTTGCGCTTGTCGGGACCCTCTACGGCATCGGCGTTGGCCCGGGAGACCCCGAGCTTCTTACCATAAAGGCCGCCCGGATTCTCCGGGAGGTCCCGGTGATTGCCGTGCCCACCTCCTATTCCGACGCCGGCTCCCTGGCCATGGAGGTGATCGCTCCCATTCTGGAGGAGAGGGCCCGGGCCGGAAGATCCCCCGAAATCGTGAGCCTTCTCTTTCCCATGACCCGGGACGAAGGGATCCTCCGGAAGGCCCGCGAGGAAAACGGGGCCCTTCTCCTGGGCGCGCTCTCCCGGGGTGACGCGGCCTTCGTGGCCCTGGGGGACATCCTTTTCTATTCGACCTTCGGGAACCTCCTGACGGGACTCTCCTCCATCCGGTCCCCCCTGCCGGTGGAGGTGGTCCCCGGGGTGACCTCGTTCGCCGCCGCGGCGGGACGCCTCGTCGAGCCTCTCGTTCAGGGGTCGGAGCGGCTGGCCGTGCTTCCCGCCGTCTACGATCCCGCCGAGATCGAGGCCGTCCTCGACCGCTTCGAGGTCGTGGTCCTGATGAAGATCAACAAGGTCTTCGGGGAGGTCCGGGACCTCCTTGCGCGAAAGAATCTTCTCGACAGGTCCGCTTTCGTCGCGATGGTCGGACGTCCCGAGGAGCGGATCAGCCGGACCCTCGACCGCCTCCCCCCCGGGGCGGTTCCCTACATGTCCCTCCTTGTCGTCAGAAAGAATGGATGGCTGACCCCATGACACTGTCTCCCGCCAACCGCGACCATGATGCGGCGGTCCGTTACGTCCAGCGGTACTTTCTTCCCAGCTCGGCCCTTCTGGGGATGGTCGGCATGATCGGGGTCTTCCTCCTCTCGACCGTGGAGTGGCAGCGCCATACCCTGACGGTCATGGCTTTCACCCGGGAGATGACCATCGGCCTCATGGGGGCCCTTCTCTCCCTGCTGCACGCCCGCTACCAGTATTTTCTGTTCGAGAATTTTCCGGGACACTACCGGGAAATGCTCGAGAAGGCGGACCGTTTTGCGCTCGAACGGCCCTCCGCGGTCAACCACCCCAAGAGACAGCTTGTCATGGGGGGATACGTCGCCGGCATTCTCCTGTATGCGGGGGCCATCTGGCTTCTGCACGGCGGGGTCTCCTGGATCGGCATCGTCTCCTTCGCCATGTCGGGCTTTTTCATCACGCGCGTCGCATTCTGGAAAAGGGTCGTGGACGCCGAAGCCGGCGGAAAGGGAGGGGCCTGATGGCGGGGAAAATCCGAAAGACGGAGCGGGGACGGGTTTATTTCATCGGAGCCGGACCGGGGGATCCCGATCTCCTCACGGTTCGGGGGGCCCGGATCCTGGCCGAAGCCGACCGGATCGTCTTCGCCGGCAGCCTCGTTCCGGAAGAGTCGCTTCACGACCTCAACGACCGGGGGCTCTGGGTCGATTCGGCGGGGCTGACCCGGGAAGAGATCGTCGCCCATCTCCTGGAGGGTGTCTCCAAAAACGAGGTCGTCGTCCGGCTGGCCTCCGGCGATCCTTCCATCTTCGGAGCCATGGCCGAAATGACCACCGAACTCGACAGCCGGGGAATTCCGTGGGAGGTGGTGCCGGGTGTCTCCTCGGTCTTTGCCGCGGCGGCCGCACTCCGGATGGAGCTCACCCTCCCGGAGGTCAGTCAGACCGTCATCCTGACGCGGACTGCCGGACGGACGCCCATGCCGCCGGGGGAGGAGATCGAGGCCCTGGCCGCCCGCGGCGCAACCCTGGTGGTCTTTCTTTCCATCGACCGGATCGAGGAGCTGGTTGCCAGGCTTCTGACGGTCCGGGATCCCTCGACCCCCGTGGCTGTTGTGGCCCGGGCGAGCTGGGAGAACGAGGTCGTCTGCCGGGGCACCCTCGCCACGATCGCGGGGGAGGTTCGAAAGGCGCGGATCATGCGTCAGGCGCTCCTGGTCCTGGGAGAAGCCCTGGACCCTGAGAGGCGGAAAAATGCCAGGAGCCGCCTCTATGCCGCCGATTTCACCCATGGATTCCGCGAGGGGACCGGTCCGGAAACGCCTCCCCCCTCCTGATAGTCCTTTCTCCCGGAAAAAGGCCGTCAGCTCCGATTCTTCCCAGGTTTTCCCCCGACGTCTTCTTCTGAAATGATTCAAAGTCGACACATCGGTTTCTCGCATGAAGCAAATATTCTGAAAAACCGTGGGGCCACTCCATTCATCGTGTCGTGAATGAACGATTTTATAAGGAATCCTTTTTGGCACGGTCCATGCTATAAAAAGAGGTTTGCTATCGCGGAAAGGGTTTTTCCCTTCCTTCGTTTCCCCACCCGTGTCCGGACCGGACCTTTGCGGGGTTTCTCTCCCGTAGTGAAGGATGATTCGTGCGTCTTCCCCTGTCAACGCTCAGAAACCATGTCACCACCTATAACGAACTGGCGGACGACGCCAACTGGAACCGCTTCAGGAGCGTTCCCTGGGCCGAAATCCGGCCGGAACTCCTGACCGAGGGGCAAAAACAGGCGGTCGTCTTCGTGACCCATGTCGAGGACTACACGCCGGGATACTGCGCGGAATACGCCGCCCTCTTCCCCGTCAACGCCCCCTCTTCCGAGGAGGCGATGCACAACCGGGAACTCTTTCATTTCGTCTCGCGGTGGGGCCTCGAGGAGGACCGTCACGCCCAGGCCCTGGCCCTGTACCAGGTCCACGCGGAGATCGAGCCCGACTGGGACCGCCTGTCGGCCCAGATGATCGTTGAGAGCCAGAAGGAGTTCCTGGTCGGCTACAAGGGCCTCCTGCAGGTGTGCACCTACGCCTTCCTCCAGGAAAAGGCCACGCAGCTCTATTACCAGAGCCTCGCCAGAAACGTCTCGGAACCTGTTCTGGTCAAGCTCCTGCATTTTCTGACCAAGGATGAGTCGCGCCACTTCGTCTTCTTCTCCAACATCATCGACTCCTACTTCGAGACCTTCGGCCTCGACTGCCTTCCCCTGGTCGAGGAGGTGGCCACGCACTACCGCATGCCGCTTCACAACACGATGGCCGATTACCGCCGCCGCGCCATCCGCATGGCCCGGGAGGCGCCCGGATACGACCGGATTCTTCCCATCCAGATCCTGTTCCGCCTTCTCGAACAGATCGGGAATCGCCATCCCGAGTGGAAGGGGGATCTCGAGGCCGGGGTCGGGCGGATCAAGACCCGTCTCCGGATCTGAGAATCCCCGGAGGCTTTTTTCGGGATGGCCGGGGAGGCAAAACCGCTCTTCTTGACTTGACGAAAAGGAAATCCGGGTTATTCTGGATTCGTGCCCCTTTCGAAAAGGGGGGAACCTCTGGCAACCGGGGGAGGCGATTCCGGTTCCTTGTGCCCCAATCTTAATGGCAAAGAAGGAGGAGCGACGGTGCCCGTGAAAGCCACGAATACCGGATCAAAGAATTCACCACGTCCCGCGGAGGAGGAAAAAAAGAAGGCGCCGTCCGCCCCCTCGTCCGGAAAATCTCCTGCGGTGGCCAAAGCCAGGACTCAGGCCGCAGAGGGGAAGAAGGTTCCCGTTGCCAAATCTTCCGCCAAGGTTTCTTCTCCCAGAAAATCTTCCGTCCGCAAATCGGGGAGCCCTTCTCCCGAAGATCTCCATCGGAAGATCGCCGAAGTCGCCTACTTCATCTCCGAGCGGCGGGGCTTCGTGGGCGGAAGCTGCGAGTCGGACTGGTACGAGGCCGAAGCCTATCTCCGGTCGCTCGAGGGGAGGCGGGCGTAGCCTTCCGTCTTCGTCGGAAAGACTTTCCGCATTCAGTCGGATGAGGGTTCTCTCACCTTCGGGAGGAGTCGGTTTCCGGATTCTTGTAAAGGGAGGGAAGGGGAATGATCTTTTCCGACCGGAACGATGCGGCCCGCCGTCTCGCGCGCGCTCTCGAGAAATTCCGCGGGCGCCATCCCCTTGTCCTGGCGATCCCCCGGGGGGCCGTCCCCATGGGGGAGATCCTCGCCCGGTCCCTGGACGGAGACCTGGATGTGGTCCTCGTCAGGAAGCTGCGGGCCCCCGACAATCCGGAGTTTGCCATCGGATCGGTGGCCGAGTCGGGATGGAGCTTCATCGCTCCCTATGCTGGGCGGGCCGGAGCCACCCCAACTTACCTCGAAGCGGAAAAGAAGAT
>DAIBSV010000370.1 GCA_027415455.1 Nitrospirota bacterium
GGGAGGTAAAGTAGCGGACGGCCTTGATTCGTCGGGAGGGGGTCAACCGGAACCAGTGCTCGGCCCCGCGGGGAACATTGATATAGTCTCCGGCCAGAACGGTGAGCTCGACCTGGGAGTCGTCCGGAAGGACAAAGCCAAAGATCCCCTCCCCTTCGATGACATAACGGATCTCGTCGTCATCGTGGGTATGACAGGAGAGAAAGCGTTCGAGAAGCGCCTCGAGTCCCGGCAGGGACGGGGAGAGGGAGACGAGGTCCCGGGACTGATACCCCAGTGTCGTCCGGAGTTGTTCGAATCGGGGTTCGAGAAAGGCCAGAAGACGTTCGGACTCCTCCGGAACGGGCCGTTCCAGGGCGAGAAGCGCAATGAGTTCCTTGTCTGCCGGGATGGGCCAGCGTTCTAGGCGGACACCGACCGGATCGAGGATGGTCCGGATTTCAGAGGGATCGGAAATCCGTCTCCCGTCCGGAAAGGAAAGAAAAGCCATGGTTCTCCTGATTGTTTGGGGTCAGAAGACCCGGTAAAACCAGCCGGAAATGGAGCTCGACAGCCAGACGATCAAAAAGACGGGGCCCAGCCGGGAATGATAGCGCCCGAGGGCGACGCCCTTCTTCCGCAAAAATCCAAGCACCATGAGAACCACAAAGAGCCAGAGGGCTCCCTGGGCGGTAATCAGGTGAAACCAGTCGAGGGCCGGGGGAACCGGATGAAAGCGAATCCGTCCCTGGATGCGTTCGTACTCCATGATGGCGGTTCCGGTGACGTCGCAGGTGAAGCCAAAGAGTGCCGCAAAAATATGGCCCCGTCGGATCCGGATGAAATCCGAGGTGTGGGGACCCGAAAAGAAGCTTCCAAGAAAGCGTCCGGTTGCCGCGCCATGGCGGGTCCGTATGAAAAGGGCGGTCAGATATCCGGTGAGGGCGAGATAGATCAGAACGGACATGGAAATGACGTAGGGATTCACGGAAAGGCCTCGTTTCTTAAGGGGTGACGTTGGCTCCACCAAGAGTTTAACAGGGGGGAGACCCGCTCGTCATCCCGCATCCCTCCGGGAGCGGGATCAGGAAGGTGAAGGCTTCTTCCCCTGTTCGAAAAGGGCGATCGGGATCAGGAGAATCAGTGCGACGACGCCGACGGCGGCGTAGACGTCTCCGAAACTCAAAAACAGAGCCTGCTTTTGAACCTGGCTCTCGATCAGGGCCGCGGCCACCCTGTCTGCCGCCGCCGGAGAAAGCCCCAGACTGTTGAGGTGGGACAGGATCGCTCCCTGGGTTGCGACCGTCTGGATCCGGTTGGCGGTGAGGTCGGCCGTGGTCAGGTAGGCCTGGTGGACCTGTTGGGAGCGCTGGAGAAGGGTCGCGAGAAGGGCGATTCCGATCGATCCACCGAGTTGGCCGATCATGCTCGAGACCGCCGCCCCCGTCGACAGCATGCGGCGGGGAAGGGTGGAGAGAGCCATGGTCATGAGCGGAGGGAAGAGAAAGGCCAGCCCTATTCCCCGGA
>DAIBSV010000371.1 GCA_027415455.1 Nitrospirota bacterium
GGTGTTGCCGGAGAGAGCGCAATCCCCGCCCGCATTCCGAGATCCCTGATCTGGGAGAGGACATAATGGAGATGGGACGAGGCCTCCCAGTGGACGGTCACACGGTGCATTCCCCCGGTCGCAAGATCTGGAAGATAAATCTCGGGACTCTCCACCATCAGATGGGCTTCCAGGGGAACGGAGGTGATTGTCCTGAGCCTCTCGACGACGGGAGGGCCAAAGGTGAGATTGGGGACGAAATGGCCATCCATCATGTCCAGGTGCAGGAGGTCGGCCCCCGCCGCGGACGCTTCCCGGACCTCCTCTCCCAGGGCGAGGAAATCGGCGGACAGAATGGATGGGGCGATCAGGACCTCTCGGCCATTCCTTGAACGTATCATCTAGAAAGCATGCCGGGAAAGGGAGGTATGGGAGCCGGCCATGGCCTCGAGCCGCCGGATGCGTTCCTCCGTGGGGGGATGCGTCGAGAACAGGGCGACCAGCCCTCCAGCATGGAAGGGTTCCAGGATGAACATGTGGGCCGTCGACGGATTGGCCGCCATGGGAACGGCATCGATCCCTCTTTCGAGTTTGGCCAGGGCACGGGCCAGAAAGAGGGGATTTCCGCAAAGCCTCGCTCCGCCTTCGTCCGCCGCGAATTCGCGAGACCGGGAAATCGCCATCTGCACCAGCATGGCCGCAATCGGAGCCAGAATGATCATCAGAAGGTCCCCGAATCCACCGCCCTCCCTCTCCTCCCGTTCACGGCCACCGAAGATGGCGGCCCACTGGGCCATGTTCGCGAGCATCGTCACCGCTCCCGCGATGGAGGCGGCCACCGTCGAAGTCAGGGTGTCCCGGTTGATCACATGGGTCAGTTCGTGGCCAAGAACCCCTGACAGCTCTTCCGGCGTCATGAGGTCCATGATCCCGGTCGTGACCGCCACCGCCGCGTGGGAAGGATCGCGACCGGTCGCGAAGGCGTTGGGAGACGGATCGTCGATGATATAGAGGCGAGGAACGGGAATCCCACCCCGCCGGGCCAACGCGACAAGAAGTTGCTGGATCTCCGCGATTTGGGGATTGCCGATCTCCCCGGTCACCTCATGGGCCTGGTACATCGAAAGGACGATCCTGTCGGAAAACCACCAGGAAAAGAAATTCATTCCGACCGAAAGGACGAGGGCAATGACCATCCCCGTCTGTCCTCCCAGCTGTTTTCCGATGAAAAGGAGAAATCCGGTCAGAAGCCCGAGGAGAAGGACGGTCTTGAGCGAATTGAACATTCTTTCACAACTCCAGTAAAGTGGCCGTCATTATTCCTTCAACTCTCCGACGGCTCGCGGGGAACAAAGTCAAGAATTTCTCCGGGCGCAAACCTCCGCCCCGACAGGAACTCGGAAACCGGGAGCATCCGGCCCCCTTCCCTCTGGAGGGAATGGATCCGGTAGACGCCATTTCCACAGGCCACATCGATTCCCTCTGGAGCCTGGGACAGAACCTGGCCTGCGACTGATTCCCTCC
>DAIBSV010000372.1 GCA_027415455.1 Nitrospirota bacterium
TAGTCCAGCCGGTCCGTGAGGGGAATGATCTGGTTGTAGGTCCTGTATTCGGCGATTTTCTCCGTGCCGCGATGGAGATATCCGAGATCGGGAACGGCCTTTTTGATCCTCTCCCCGTCAAGGTCGAGAAGAACGCGCAACACTCCGTGGGTGCTGGGATGCTGCGGACCCATGTTCAGGAGGAACTGGTCGGTTTTGATGGAGGAGTCGAGTCCGTTCAGAACCGCCTGCCTGAGAGTGGACAGGGTGATCTCCCGCCGCTCAAGCTCTTGCGTTTCCTGACTGCTCCGAACCCCCTCTTTTTCCATTGACTCCAAGAGCGACCCCTTTCCTCTATCCTGTCCAGACCCAGACGCAACTGAGATTATTCGGCGTTATTTTCTTCCCTCGGGGAGGGGCGGGAGGTTTTCGAAATACTTCGGAACGAACGAAAAGTCATCCCTCCAGCCTTTTCCGACCAGAGGAAAGTCCTTCCGAAGGGGGTATCCCTCGTCATAGTCGTCCGGCATGAGGATTCGCCTCAGATCCGGATGGCCCCTGAACTGGATGCCCATCATGTCGTAAACTTCACGCTCCATAAACTCCGCTCCCCGCCAGATGGAGACGATGGAATCGACAACGGGATGGCTTTCGGGGACGCGAATCTTCACCATGATCCGGTGACGTCTCGGAATGGAATACAAAATGTAGACGACCTCGAATCGATCGGCATCCATCGGGTAGTCGACCGAAGTCACATCGACGATATAGTCGTAGCGGAACTCCTCATCGTCGTGCAGGGCCCGAAAGACATCGAGGGCCCCCGACTCCCGAAGGTAAACCGTCAAATCGCCCAAAGCTTCCCGAGAACCGGTCACAACGTCGGGAAATCTTCGGCGGAGGGATTCTGCCACTGGATGCATGAAATTCTCTCCTTACCTAATTCCGGAAGACCGGCTTGTCCTGCATGATTTTCTCCTGAAGCTTGATGAGACCATCCAACAGGGCTTCAGGGCGGGGCGGACAACCGGGAACATAGACATCGACCGGGATCAACCGGTCCACGCCCTGAACGACGCTGTAGCTGTCGTAGATGTTTCCGCTTGTGGCACAGGACCCCATTGCAATGACGTACCGAGGCTCCGGCATCTGATCGTAGATCTTCCGGACGACGGGGGCCATCTTTCGGGTCAGGGTGCCCGCCACGATCATGAGGTCCGACTGACGGGGGGAGGCCCTAAAGACCCCGGCCCCGAATCGGTCGATGTCAAATCGCGACGCCACCGCGCCCATCATTTCAATGGCACAACAGGCAAGCCCGAAGGTCATCGGCCAGAGCGCCGACTTCCTGGACCAGTTGACGATATCGTTGACGGCATCCTGCAACTTCATCGTGACAACGGAGAGCTCGCCGTCCTTGTGATGAATCACTCCCATTCGAGCGCCTCCTTTTTCCAGGCATACACATATCCAATAATCAGGATCACAAGAAATATCAGCATTTCGACAAGACCGAAAAGC
>DAIBSV010000373.1 GCA_027415455.1 Nitrospirota bacterium
CAGGCGAATGGGAAGAGGGAGGTCGCTCAGGTACTCATGCAGGGCGTTCGTGTTCAACACCAGTCTCCGCCCGTCTCTTCCTGACGGTGAAGGAAGCCTATGAAACCCTGTCCGATCCCGCAAAAAGGGCGGTTTACGACAGGAAGCTCGAGGCCGAACGTCGCAACCGCGAAAAGGCCACGCCGGAGGCTTATTCGATTCAGGATATTCCCTGGATCCGCGAGGACTCCCTGATCCTGACCTACGTCAAAGACGATGGCCGGAGACTGGTGTTGAACACGAACGCCCTGCATGAGTACCTGAGCGACCTCCCTCTTCCCATTCGCCTGAGCGTCGCCAATCGCCTGGGCGAGTTGTTGGCCGCTGACTACATCTATAGGATCGTCGTCTCCGAGACGATGTTCGTGATGGTTGTCAAACAGACCTGGTTCGATGCCGGGAAGGTCCACAGCCTGCGCATTCCCTGGAACGAAGGGTTCTGGGAGCCGGATTATTCGGAGAAGAAGCCCAAACGGCACGTCTGGACGAATACCCACGTGGATCCGCGCATACCGTTCTCTCAGGAGGAGCCACAACAGACCGCCAGCGATGAACAGAGAAGAGGACGGACAGGAACGCCGCCTCCTCCGGTGGACGAAAAATTCCGCCAGGAAACGATCCGGACGACGCCCACGGTGTCCCGACCGACCAAAACGCTGGACGAGCACCAGCTCAATACCATTTTCGTTGTCTCAACAATTCTTAGCGTGTTGGTGTGGCGGACGGTGACCCACGTTCTCTCTCATCACTTCCCTCACCTGCCCAAGATTATGAGCGTCCCGGGTCTCCTGATCGAGGGGGCGAGTTTTGTGGCGTCCTGGATTGTCACCGTGTTTGTTGTAATAGTCGCGTATGCGTCCACGGCCGCATTGCAAGAGATGAAAAATTCCTAGGAGGACCCTCATGCGGAAGACACTGTCGAAATATGGGGGGGCGGTCGCGGCGTTGGGACTTCTTGCGGCCTGTTCTTCCGTCCCTTCCGCCTCTCCCTCACCGGAAGTCCGACTGAAGGCCTTCAGGCAGGCGGTGGAAAAATTCTCCGACCGGTTCGCCGCCTCCCAGGCCGTCGACGATTTTGCTCGGCAATTCGGAAGACATCCGACCGTCGAGATCGCCCGCTCCCGGGGGTTGTCCCTCGACGAGGAACGCCTTCTGCGCCATCGGCTGATCCGGGCGCTTCTCTCTCATGCGGATCGACTGACTCTCGTCATCGGCCCCGGTCGCTCCCGGTTGTCGGCCAGCCGGGAGCGCTCTTACCTGATGCGCCACGGATCGATGTCGGAGCCCCTTCCCCTCCCGGGCCATGTCAAACCCGCCACCTTCGTGATCTTCTCCTCCGCCGGCCGGGACTTGCGGGGAGATCCTCGGGTCTGGCTCACCGCCATCCGCCTCGACAACAACCAGATCGTCGCGGAGCAAGAGGTGCCGGTGCCGAGCGCCTCGGGCTCTTCAGAGAGTC
>DAIBSV010000374.1 GCA_027415455.1 Nitrospirota bacterium
CTCCCGTTACCAGTATGGACATGCGCTATCCTTCTTCAAAGATGTCGGTCGTAATGGATGGGTCCGTTCAAATTCTAGATGGCATGGGCCATGGGGGGCGTTTTGGATCCGGCCTCGGGAAGGTCCGCTTCGACCGGGTTCATGGAGGCCCAGGCAAAGACGCGGGGATCGGTCGCCATGAGGCAGGTCATGTTGTGCGACAGCAAGAGGGGTTTGAGGAGGTAGGGAGGGACAGGCTTCCCGTTGGCCTTCCACGATCCGTTCTTCCCCGCCCCCATCCGAAGCCAGTTCACGGGGATCCCCCATTTTTTGTGGAAGGCGTCCGATTCCTCTCCTCCCAGAAAGCGCAGGCATTCCGACTCGTAGTAGACGGCGTTCAGGACGAGAAGGCCGCTGGTGATCCTTCGGAGGCTCTCGAGCATCTCCGACGTGGCCGGATCGGAGGAGAGGGCCAGGACGAGGTTCATCGACCCCACATTGGAAAGCGTCTCGAGAAAGAAGCGCTCGAAGGAGGTGCCGGGCTCGGGAGAGAGGCAGCGGATGGCGGGAGATGGGTTCATGGTCGTCGCTCCTTGACTTTGGCCGGATCCCCAACCGGGGCCGGAAAACATCCTGCATGTCGCCTGTATATCGCTTGATGAATCATGAATTGCCGTCGTATCAGGGGTGGTGATTTTAAAGGGTTCCGGCCTCAGGCCATCAGATCCTGGACAAGTTAAAGCATATGCCGTGCCAAAGAGGAATCGACAGGTGTGTCGTTTAGTGGAATTCATTGGAAAGATTGAGGATTATGGATTCTTAGGACGTGAGCTTCCCGGGGATCGGTTCCATCTTTAGAAGGGGGATCCAGCGGATTCCGTTTTTTAAACGAAAGCGATCTGTCAGTCTTTTTTACACGAACGGAGAATAAACCTTTTAAGTATTTGCTGGAACATTATATCCATGTTTTTAATTTTTTTGATCTCCGTTTTCTTCCTTTCTCATTTTGTAGGACGGATCGGGAGGTCGATTCCGGGTCCAGGGAGTCGTTCCGGAAAGCGGCCCGGATGTGTCGGAGAAGAAAGCCAAACATTTGACCTGTCCCCTCTTTTTAAATTAAGATCAGCACACTGATCTTAATTTAAAAAGAGGGGACACCATGTTGACGATTTCCGAAAAAGAAGTCCTTCACAGGCTCGAATTCGACAATCCATGGTGGGTAAACAGCACCGGGATCGACAGATATTATGCCAATTTCAAGAGAAGACTCTACTTCGCTCCCCTTTTCCGGTTTATCCGGGACAGCCCGGTCAATCGCGCTTTGGTTCTTATGGGTCCCCGGAGAGGGGGCAAGACCGTTCTGGTCTATCATACGATCCAGGCGCTTCTTGAGTCAGGAATCTCCGGGACCTCCATCCTCTATGTTTCCCTGGAAACCCCCCTATACAGCGGAATGGCCCTCGAAAAAATTTTAGGAATCTTCCAAAAGCGGTTCGATCACAAAAGAGAGGCC
>DAIBSV010000375.1 GCA_027415455.1 Nitrospirota bacterium
TGCCTCGGCCCGAGCCCAATCGCCTGCCTCGCGAGCAAGTCGGACGTGGGGACCCCATCCTTTCGCTCCGTCGCATGGGAGGATGGAGCCCACCGAATATCGACAACCCGGAACTCGGCCCGCACTTGGCGAATCTCCTCGGCCAACGCCCCAGCCCAGGCGGTCTTTAGCGGGGTCTCTCCGTTGAGGTCACGGACGAGGGAGAGGTTGTCGACTCGGATCCGGATGTTCTCGACGCCGTGTTCCCGCGCAAGTTTGAGGCCCGCGAGGAGCACGACGAACTCCGCGTGGGTGGGAGATTCGACGACTCCGAGGAGAAGGGATCGGGTGGCGACCAATCGAAGGTCCGGGCCGCGGAGGACGATGCCTCCGCCGGCGGTGGGGGCGGCGGTCGGGGCTGAACATCGGCCGGGTGGACCTGCCGGAAGGACCGAGGCGTCGGTTTCGAGGTGGTAGACCCTATCGGGTCCGCTGGTAGGCTGGAGTAGGTCTGGCTCAGCGGCCCCTGCCCTCATGCACTCGGGACGGGAACGGAAGGGACCGTTCCGCCCCCGGACTGCTGGAGAATCAACCTGTCGAAGAGCGTCAAAAACGCACCGGCATCGAGGTAGTAGTTGGGGTAGGTTTCCCGGAGCGCTTCAATCGACGGAACGGAGACCAACACCGCATTCGCTCCCGGGTCGTCTACCTCGCCGCTGGATATCGCTCTCTCGACCTCGGCCAGTTTCCTGGCAGCCTCTGAAAACCTGTCCCGAGGAAATGAAAACACCGAGGTCTTGTCTTCCTCCGGTCGCATGTCCAGCACTGTCCATGTACTCCCGGACCCGCTCTTCGGCGCCCTTGTAATCGCGTTGATGACGCCGCGCAGCGTCCCTTTGACGTGGATTGAAGAATCGATCCCGAGTATCTCTCTTCGAATCTCATCGATGTCCGAAGGCGTATGGGGAACTGTCGGCCTCGCCTCCTCCAAGGCAATTGCACTGCTCATCAGTGCCAGAAATCGCTTCCACGACGCGTCACCATGACTGGTGCGAAGCCGTTGCTTGAGGATGGTTTCGAGGATTTCGACCGTGGTCGCCCATGAGTGTTGCATCTGAGAGCGAACCTGAGCTTCGACGAAAAGGCCGTCCCAAACGGGTCTGGTCCCTTTGAACCGAAAGATGAGGTGCGCGCTGCGGTAGCCATCCCTCTTTGGCTGGTCAATGTAGTTGTTGCACCGGATGACTTCGCTGAGGTACCCTGCGCGGCGCATAGCGGCAGGCTCGTAGAAGGCCAGAAGCCGGTCGATTGAAGAGCACTCCGGGAAAATGGCTCGCGCCCCCCCTAGGTCTTGCATCTCGTAGAGGGTCAGCGTCGGAATCCTTCGGAGCTTTTGGCGAATGGTCTGGAACCGTTTGATTCGACTCACGACGACGGCGTGTTTGTCGACACGAAGACAATTGTTCCTGAGACTTGCCTTGACGGTGTTCAGCGGAAATGCATGCGCCATGC
>DAIBSV010000376.1 GCA_027415455.1 Nitrospirota bacterium
GCGTTGGAATTATAGACCGCCTTCCCCGACAGGTCAAAACGCCGCCTTTTGAAAGGCCTCTTTCCAGACTTGTTTTTCCGTTTGTCCGTCCCCCTCGACCATGTTATTCTTATTTAAAATCCATTCCGGAATTCACGCTCAAACCCAGGACTTCCGCCTTGCCCCTGCCCAAAGATTCCTCCATGCGCGTTCGATTCGCTCCCAGCCCGACAGGCCATCTTCATCTGGGAGGAGCCCGAACGGCCCTTTTCAACTTTCTTCTCGCCCGGCACTACGGGGGAACACTGGTCCTCCGTATCGAGGACACCGACCGGGAACGTTCCACCGAGGAATCCATCGCGGCGATCCTCGAGGGAATGGGCTGGCTCGACCTTTCATGGGACGAGGGACCTTTTTACCAGACCGAACGTCTCGACCGGTACCGCGAACTCGCCACGGTTCTTCTTGAAAAAGGTCACGCCTACCGGTGCGACTGCCCGCCTGACCTTCTTGAATCAAAGAGGGCGGAGGCCATGAAACAGGGCCTCCCTCCCCGATACGACGGCCGCTGCCGGGAACGCTCGGTTTCTCCCGATCGTCCCCATGTTCTCCGTTTTCGCACACCCGACCGTGAACCGATCGTCTTTGACGACCTCATCCGGGGTCCCCTCTCCTTCGACAGCGCCGTCTTGGACGATCTGATCATTCTCCGGACCGACGGGGTTCCCACCTACAATTTCGCGGTGGTTGTCGACGATGTCGACATGAAGATCACCCACGTTATCCGGGGAGACGACCATATCAACAATACTCCCCGTCAGATCCCAATCTTCAGGGCCCTGGGCGCTCCGCTCCCGGATTTTGCCCATCTTCCCATGATCTATGGACCCGATAGAACACGGCTCTCCAAAAGGCACGGAGCCACCTCCGTTATGGCCTACCGCGAGATGGGATTCCTCCCCCAGGCTCTGGTGAATCATCTTGTTCGGCTGGGATGGTCCCACAAGGATCAGGAGATCTTTTCCCGGGAGGAGCTGATCCAGTACTTCGATCTCGACCATGTCGGCTCATCCCCGTCTGTCTTCAATCCTGAAAAGCTTCTATGGCTTAACGCCCACTATATCAAGGATACCCCGGGGGCCGATCTTGTTCCTCTTGTCAAAGAAGCGCTCCCGCCCCTGCCGGATCCCCTTCCCCAGGCCTCTGATCCTGCCCATTGGACGCGGGTGATCGACGAGCTCAAGGGGCGGTCAAAAACGGTGAAAGATCTGGCCCAGTTCGCCCTTCCTTTTCTGGATCGCTCACGGTCGATTGATCCGGAAGCCCGCAAGAAAGTTCTCACCCCCGCCAACTCCTCTGTCCTGGAGGATCTTTCCCTCTCCTTTAGGGCCCTTGACGACTGGACGGGAGAATCCCTCCGGAACGTTTTTGCCCAGGTGGGGGAGTCGTTGCACCTGAAACTCGGTGAACTGGCCCAGCCGGTTCGCGTGGCCATCACCGG
>DAIBSV010000377.1 GCA_027415455.1 Nitrospirota bacterium
CACGTCTTCGCACCCGGGTCACACGAGGACATTGTCCTCACGGATGGCCCGGCCTGACTCGGAACGGAAGGACCCGAGTGCGCCCCGAGCTCGCGGGCCTCACGAATCCCGAATCGATCCCGACCCCGGAGGAGGACCGCTGGAGAAGGAATCGATTGCATTCGCGGGGGCTCGAACCCTGCGGGCCTTGGAGCGGGGACACTCTCCGTCGTGCTGGCCATCGTCCTCGCGGACGGAGGATACTCTGCGCTCGAGATCGGGGCGACCTTGAGAATCGCGATGGGCGCAGCAGGGGCCGGTTACACTACCGCTGCCCGCCGTGCTTAGGCGCTCCGTTCCGCGGTCTCTGGCGCGCTCTCCTCAACTGGCGGACCGTGGGTCACCGGCCGGTTCCCCGTCGCGGGGTCAGGGAAGATAGCCTGCGATCAGGTTCCGTTCCGCGACTTTCGCCATTTCCGGCCCCGGGTGAGAGAGGAAGATCGGATGGCAGAATCGGGTCAGCCGCGGGTCTTTCCACCAAGAATTGAGGCTGATTTACCTCCGGAGCTCTCGCAGTGATGAAAACAAGCCATGGGCGCACGTCCCGAGGGGCTTCGCCCTTGCGTCATTCGTGGAAACGGAGGAGAGGGTTCGGTCACAACCTCAACGGGCGCCTTAAGCACGCGACGGTCCGGGCGGCCCTAGACCCAGTCGGCCGACCCTTTCGGCCCGGTCGAAATAGTGTACCATGATGCAAGGGGGGTGGCTGTTCCCTCGGCCTGCAGTCCGCGCCGGCCACGACGCCGAAGGCACGGGGCGCTTCACGGGAGTCCGGCGGACCCGCAAAGGGTCGCGCTCGGAGAGGGGTTTATGCCTTCTGGCGTTCGTTCAGGCTGACCTGACCACCCGTCTTGGCCACCGTTTCGGGCTCGACGGCGCGGTTGATCGTGATCTCGTTCACGATCACCAGCATCTGCGTCGCATGGATGAGGTTCGAGACGATCCGCTGGACCGCGATGACGGTGGCCGCGTCGCGGACTCGACGAGCGAGGGAGTTGCTGAGGGCGTAGCAGTTCGGGAGATCTTCTCCGATCACGTTGAGGGTGGCGTTGGCCTGCGTGATGGAGAGGTGGGTGAACGCTTCCATCGTAGCGACGAGGTGGCCGTCAAACTCCTGGAGCCGTCCACACAGGTCCCGGACGGGATTCCGGGGCAGGGTCTGAAGGTGGGGGAGACTTTCCTCCAGTTCCCGCCCGATGCGCGAGAGAAGGTCGCCAATCTCCTCCAACATCTTGACGACGACCCGGTATCCCATCTGATAGTGATGGTTCTCCACGCCGATCTCCCGCGCCACTCGGAAGTCGTCGGACGCGATCAGGAGTTGCCGGACCATGAGGAGATACAGCCGGTCGATTTCCTCCTCCATGCCCGGAAGCTCCGCGAGCCCCTTCGGTCCGTTCCCGGAGAGCGCCTGGCGGCAGGTCTCG
>DAIBSV010000378.1 GCA_027415455.1 Nitrospirota bacterium
ATCGGGCCGGTTCCCTCGGGAAGGTAGGCCCGGGCCTTCATGACCTCGTTGTAGACCTTCACCAGGCTGTCGTTCATGGGCTGACCGACCCGGAAACGGACGGTCACCACCGTCCTTCCCCGCATCGATTGGGAGTAGACCGCCTTGACGCCCTTGAGGCGGTCCAGATGCCGCTCGAGAGGCTCGGTGATGCTCTTCTCCACCTCCCGGGGAGAGGCTCCCGGGTAGGACACAAAGAGATCCATCATCGGAACGCGGATCTGAGGATCCTCCTCCCGTGGAGTCCGAAGGATGGCCAAGGCTCCCACCAGAAGGGCGACGATCACGAAGATCGGCGTCAGGCGGGAGTCGATGAAGAAATGAGCGATCCGTCCGGCGATCCCTAGGGCTCTTCCGGAGGATTCCTCTCCTTCATTTTTCTTCATTTTGCCTGCTCCACGATCGCCCGTCCGTCCTCAAGGGAGGAAGGGGGGGCCGCGACGATTTTTTCCTTGGCGGAAAGACCGGAAAGGACCTCGACCTTTCCGTTTTCCGAACGGCCCGTCCGAACATACCGGAGCTCCGCGTGGCCGTTTGTCACCACGAAGATTTCATGGAGACCTTCGTGGTCGATGACCGCCCCTGCTGGGATGAAGAGCCCCGGATTTCCCGAGACAGGAATATAGAGCTTGCCGTACACCCCCACGAGGTGATCAACCCCATGGAATCGTGAGGTTTTCTTTTCTGGACTTTTTCCGGAAGCGGCGTCGAGGAGAACCTTCACCGTCACCGTGTGAGTCAGGGGATCCGAACGGGGAGAAATCTCCCTGATGCGCCCGGAGCGCTCTTCTCCGTCAACCTCGAAGCGAACCGGAAGACCGATCTTCAGGAACCCGACATTGGCGTCGGGAATGTGGGCCACGACTTCGAGACGCGAGGAGTCGATCACGGAGAGGAGCGGCATCCCGATATGGACGACATCCCCCCTATGCACGGCCCGGTGGGCAACCCGACCGGCAAAGGGCGCGAGGACCCGGGTCCATGACAGCTGGGCAGAGGCCCCTTTCTCTTCGGCTGTCGCCACGTCAAGCGCCTGCTTGGCCTGGTCCCATTCGGAGCGGGAAGCGCTTCCGTCGCGAAAGAGGTGGTCAATCCGTGCAAAGTTTGTCCGGGCGTAAGCCAGCGCCGCCTGGGCCCGGGAGAGGTGCGAGGCGTAGGTTTGTCCGGACAGAACGATCAGAAGTTGCCCTTTTGCGACTTTCTCTCCGAGGTGGACCGGAATTCGTTCCACCTGCCCCTCCACCCGTGCGGTCAGGTCGGCTTCATGAATCCCCCGGACGACGCCGGCGACAGAGATCTCCCGGGTGTTTCCGGAGGCTTCGGGAGAGATGACCCGGACGGCCAAGGGTGGCGCGCTCGGAGGGGAGGTGGCCTTTTCTCCGCGAGAACACCCTCCCAGGGTGAAAATCCCCAAAAGGAGAA
>DAIBSV010000379.1 GCA_027415455.1 Nitrospirota bacterium
GGGAAAAACGTGTTCCGGTGGCAGAATAGCAGGGTCAGGAAGGAAAGTCTAGTCTTTTTTTAGCCGCTGTAGTGATAAAGTCTATTCCCATAACTTTGGAAAAAAAGGAGATCTCCCCCTCCCGCCCGCCCGGCACTTCGCCATCCTGACCTGTATGGATGCCAGAATTGACCCTGCAAAGATGGCTGGACTTTCCGAGGGAGATGCCCATGTCATACGCAATGCGGGTGGCCGGGCGAGCGATGACGCCATACGTAGCCTTGTCATTTCCTACAAGCTTCTCGGAACGAAGGAATGGTTCGTCATTCATCATTCTGATTGCGGAATGATGCTCTTTGATGACGAGATCATGCGAAGCCTGCTTGCACAAAGCCTGGAAACAGCACATATCGGATCTAAGGGGTGGGAAGACCGGGGAAAGGGACCGGGATCGGAGGAGGCAAAGTACCTAAACTTCCTGACCTTCAAGGACCTTGAACAGTCAGTTGTGGAGGATGTCAGGAGGATCCGGCGATCCCCTCTTGTCCCTGCCCGTATTCCTATCTTCGGATATTATTATGACGTCAAGACAGGGAAACTGGTGGAGGTTCCCGAAGCAATGAAGGCTGGTCAAGCCTAAAATCTGGCTGATCCAAAATGAGGTGGTGCGCCCGAGGCGAATTGAACGCCTAACCCACAGCTTAGAAGGCTGTTGCTCTATCCGATTGAGCTACGGGCGCAAAGGAAAACAAAAACGGTGGTTTCCGAAGAGAGCCACCGTTTTCATTCGATGAATGAGGTTAGTGGCACATCACGAAACTGAAGGCGTGTCGAACCGGATGGACCAGCCAGATTTTAGGCTTGACCAGCCTTCATTGCTTCGGGAACCTCCACCAGTTTCCCTGTCTTGACGTCATAATAATATCCGAAGATAGGAATACGGGCAGGGACAAGAGGGGATCGCCGGATCCTCCTGACATCCTCCACAACTGACTGTTCAAGGTCCTTGAAGGTCAGGAAGTTTAGGTACTTTGCCTCCTCCGATCCCGGTCCCTTTCCCCGGTCTTCCCACCCCTTAGATCCGATATGTGCTGTTTCCAGGCTTTGTGCAAGCAGGCTTCGCATGATCTCGTCATCAAAGAGCATCATTCCGCAATCAGAATGATGAATGACGAACCATTCCTTCGTTCCGAGAAGCTTGTAGGAAATGACAAGGCTACGTATGGCGTCATCGCTCGCCCGGCCACCCGCATTGCGTATGACATGGGCATCTCCCTCGGAAAGTCCAGCCATCTTTGCAGGGTCAATTCTGGCATCCATACAGGTCAGGATGGCGAAGTGCCGGGCGGGCGGGAGGGGGAGATCTCCTTTTTTTCCAAAGTTATGGGAATAGACTTTATCACTACAGCGGCTAAAAAAAGACTAGACTTTCCTTCCTGACCCTGCTATTCTGCCACCGGAACACGTTTTTCCC
>DAIBSV010000037.1 GCA_027415455.1 Nitrospirota bacterium
CAGGAAAAGGG
Organism: Nitrospirota bacterium; assembly: GCA_027415455.1. Next base: position 12 of record DAIBSV010000037.1, read on the forward strand.
CGATCTTTTCCATTCTGTTGGGGAGAAACTCCACCGTTTCCTCGGGGTCTTTCATGTACATCGCCATAACGACCCGGATGTAATAGTAGGCTCCAACTGCGCTCAGAAGGACGCCGACGACCGCGAGCCACGTAAATCCGGCATGAACGGCGGCCATGAAGATATAGAACTTCGCCAGGAATCCTCCGAAGGGTGGAATTCCGGCCAGGGAGAACATGAAAATAAGCATGAGGAAGGCCGCCATCGGATTCTTCTTGTTCAGGCCGACAAAGTCCTGGATCTCTTCGCCCTCCACTCCCTTGCGCCGAAGGATGAGAACGATCCCGAAGGCCCCCAGCGTCATGAAAAGGTAGACAAAGAGATAGAACATCAGGGCAAAGAGGCTTTCCCGGCTCGGATTGAGCAGACCGATCACGGCATATCCGGCATGGCCGATCGAAGAATAGGCAAGCATCCGTTTGATGTTTTTCTGGACGAGGGCCACGATGTTTCCGATCAGCATCGAAAGGATGGCGATCGTGATGATGAGCCAGGTCCAGTGGTCCTTGTTGGCGGAGAAAGCCACCCAAAAAACCCTGAGGAAGACGCCGAAGGCCGCGATCTTTCCGACCGAAGCCATGAACCCGGTCACCACGGTGGGCGCCCCTTCGTAAACGTCGGGAGTCCACATATGGAACGGAGCCGCCGAAACCTTGAAGGCGAAACCGACCATGGTGAGGATCATTCCTCCGATCACCATCGGCTTGAGCGCTCCGGGATTCTGGACGAAGGCGGCGAGCCCGCTGATCGTCTCGGTCCCCGAGGCCCCGTAGAGAAGGGAAATTCCATAAAGGAAGATGGCGGAGGCGAAGGATCCCAGAAGAAAGTACTTGAAGGAGGCTTCGACCGACCGGTGAATCGTTCTCTTGAGTCCCACCAGGACATAAAGGCACAGGGACATCAGCTCGATCCCCAGGAACAGGGTGATCAGGTCGCCCGCAGAGACCATGATCATCATTCCGACGGCGGCAAAGAGAAGAAAGCCGTAGTACTCCCCGACATGAATCTCCTCTTTTTCAAGGTAGGGAAGAGAAAAGAGGATGGTGATGATCGTTCCGACATAGATCGCGATTTTGAAGAAGTTGGAGAAGGGATCGACGATGTAGAGTCCCTGGTAAAGGGGGAGACCTTTTCCATTGAGTCCGATCGTGGCGATCATCGCGAAAAACAGGGAGGCGATCGCGAAGAGCCCGAGCCAGGAGCGCTTTTCCCTCGGGACGAAGGGCTCCATCAACAGAAGAAGGCTTCCGAGAACAGTCAGGTATATCTCTGGCATGGTTCCCATAATGTTTACCGGAGAAAAATTCATCAACAAAACTCCTTCATCAACTTGGTCTCCAAAATTCGATCCGGCATGGCATCAACCTGTCGGCGACTAGTGCAACAGAGCCACCGGGGAGGGCTGAACCTGGCTGACCAGATGGGCCACGCTCTGGTGGAAGACAGACAGAACCGGGTTGGGAATCAGACCGATCACGATCACAAGAACAACAAGGGGAAGGAGAGCCCCCCACTCATAAGGCTTCAGGTCGGGCATGGCGTAACTCTTCGGTGTGTAGACGCCCCAGACAACCCTTGAGAGCATATAAAGGAGATACATGGCGGACAGGATCACGCCGGTTGTCGCAAGAGAGGAGACGACGGCATGATTTCTGAAGGATCCGATCAGGACGAGAAATTCCCCTACGAAGGAGTTCGTTCCCGGAAGGGCCAGAGAGGAGAGGGCGAAGATGACCAGCAATGTGGAATAGACCGGCATCTGCTTTGCGATGCCTCCGTATTCGGAGAGAAGGCGGGAATGGGAGCGGTCATACAGGACTCCGATGCAAAGGAAGAGGGCTCCCGTGGTAATCCCATGGTTCAGCATCTGCATGAGAGCCCCTTCGATCCCCTGCGTATTGAAGACAAAGATGCCAAGCGTCACGACACCCATATGGCTGACAGAGGAGTAGGCGATCAGCTTTTTCATGTCTTCCTGGGCCAGGGCCATGAACGCTCCCCAGACAATGGCGATCACCGATAGCGCGAGCATGAAGGGCGTAAAGAAATGGGAGGCATCGGGAAACATGGGGAGAGAGAAGCGCAGAAACCCGTACGCTCCCATCTTGAGCATGATCGAGGCGAGGATGACCGATCCGGCGGTCGGGGCTTCGACGTGGGCATCCGGCAACCAGGTATGGAAGGGAAACATCGGGATCTTGACGGCAAAGGCGGCAAACATCGCGGCGAAGGCCAGGATCTGGAAGGTCATGCCATAGTGCTGCCCTGAAAGGCGGGTGATGTCGAAGGTATGTCCGCCCACGAAATAGAGGGCGATGATCGTGACCAGCAGCAGCAGGGACCCGGCCAAAGTATAGAGGAAGAACTTGATCGCCGCATAAATCCTGTTGGGTCCGCCCCATACTCCAATGATCAGATACATCGGGATCAGCATCGCTTCCCAGAAGACATAGAAGAGGACGAAGTCGGTCGCGCAGAAAACTCCGATCATCGCTCCTTCCAGAACGAGAAGGTTGATCATGAAAAGAGGGATTTGCTTCGATATTCCGACCCAGGAGGTGAGAACCGTCATCGGCATCAGGAGGGTCGTCATCAGGATGAGGACAAGGCTGATGCCATCGATCCCAAGGGCATAATGAATATTGGCGAAGGGAATCCAGACATGGTTTTCGGTAAACTGCATCTGATAGAGATGCGGATCATGGCCGACCAGTAGCGATAGAGAGACGACAAATTCGACGACGGTGATACCCAGGGCAGCCCATTTCACGATGCCGTCGGAATCGGGACGCCGATAGAAAGGAAGGATGAGCAGGGAGGCCACCACCGGAAAAAATATCAGGAAGGTCAGGATCGGAACCGATAAAAAGGTCATTCTTTTTTGCCCTCTTGGTAAAAATGAATTCTTCCGGATGGCGGACTCGGATGCGATCCGACATCATCGATAAAAAAGTCTGCAGCCGCTCCTTCGATCAGGAGCGTCACAACCTGTTGAAGACGAGATAAAAGGCCACCAGCCCGAAGACTCCGATGGCCATGACCATGGCGTAATTCTGGAGCTGGCCTGTCTGATACCGTCGAAGACCAAGGCCCGAATTTCTGAAGAAGGCCGCGACCCCATTCACGATTCCATCGATGACGCCCTTATCCAGCTCCTGCCAGAAAAGGCGGCCGATAAGAAAGGACGTCCGGACGAAGACAAGGTCGTAGAGTTCGTCGAAATACCATTTGAAAAGCGATATCTTGTAGAAAAATGGGAATCCTTTGGCAAGAGTTGCCGGAATGGTGGAGGCCCGCCCATAAAAAGCCCACGCCACGAAGATACCAAAGACCCCGACAGCGATGGAAAGCCCTTTCAATGCGTCCTCCGAAAGGGATCCGGCTGCGGGATTTCCTTTGGGAAGAGGGAGTTCCTGGGCCAGATACTCGAGGACCCCGTAATGCTCCCCCGCCCATCCGGCAACGATCGCCGCAATGGAGAGAAGGACAAGAGGAATCGTCATCGTCAGGGGACTTTCATGAGGATGGACGGCATGGCCGCTTCCCTCTGAATGAAACCGCTCCTTCCCCCAGAAGACCAGGAAGAGAAGACGAAAGCTGTAAAAGGCTGTCAGGACGGCCGTCAGGACGCCGATGAGCCAGAGCATCTGGCCGAAGGGCCCCTGCTGGTAGGCTGTCACCAGGATAAGATCCTTGCTGTAATAACCCGCAAAGGGAGGAATCCCGGACAGGGCGAGGGATCCGATCAGCATCGTGACGAAGGTGAGCCCCACATACTTCCTGAGTCCGCCCATCCGGAAGACATCCTGCTCGCCCGAAAGGGAGTGGATCACCGATCCCGCACCCAGGAAGAGGAGTGCCTTGAAGGCTCCGTGGGTCAGAAGGTGAAAGATGCCGGCGCCATATCCCCCCAGACCGCAGACCATGACCATGTACCCGAGCTGGCTCATCGTGGAATAGGCGATGATCTTCTTGATATCCGGCTGGGTCAGGGCGATCGTGGCCGCGACGATGGCGGTCAGCGCTCCGGTCCATGCCACGACATGGAGGGCCATGGGGGCGGCATTGTAGAGAGGATTCATCCGGGCAATCATGAAGACGCCCGCCGTGACCATCGTGGCCGCATGGATCAGGGCCGAAATGGGGGTCGGACCCTCCATGGCATCCGGGAGCCATGGATGAAGAGGGATCTGCGCAGACTTACCCACCGCCCCGAGAAAGAGGAGGAGGGCGATGAGATCCAGGACGGGAATGTTGACGGACCCATTGAAGGCCGAGGCGATGTTGACCGTCTGATGGAGGTGGGCGGAGACGGCCGGGAAGATATCGGCGAACCGGACCGATCCAAAGACGGTGTAGGTCAGGAAGATTCCAAGAAGGAAGCCGAAATCCCCAACCCGGTTCATGATGAAAGCTTTGTTAGCCGCGAGCCATGACGGACGGCGCTCGTACCAGTGGACGATCAGGAGGTAGGAGCAAAGACCGACGGCCTCCCAGAAAATGAACATCTCGACGAGATTGTCCGAAAGGACCAGCATGATCATCGAAAATGTAAACAGGGAGATATAGGAGAAGAAGCGATCATACCCCGAGTCCCCGTGCATGTATCCCACCGTGTAAAGGTGGACGAGCATGGCGACGGTTGTAACCATGAAGAGCATGATGGCGGCCAGATGGTCGTACTGGAGGGAGATTCCGATATCGAGATGTCCCGACCGGATCCAGTCATAAACGAAGGTAATCTGCGGAGGGTCGGTGAAACTTTTGAAGAACTCCATTGTGGCGATCGCCCATGATCCGATGACAAGGGGAAGGGCGATGTAATGGCCTTTCCCTTTGAAATACGGCCAGAAGATTCCGACGATCAGAAATCCGATTAGCGGAAGAAGAGGTATAAGCAGAATCGGCATCATGTAATAAAGCTCCCTCGGCAGATCAGAGTTTCAGCAGGTTATAGTCGTCCATGTTCACGGATTCCTTCAGACGGAATAGGGAGATGATGATTCCCAGTCCGATGGCCACTTCCGCCGCGGCCACGGTGATCACGAAGAAGACAAAGATTTGTCCGTCGATCAGATGCAGATAGTCACTGAATGCGACGAAATTGATGTTGACGGCATTCAGCATGATCTCGATGCAAAGGAGAACCACGACGATGTTTCTTCGGATGAGAACGCCCACCAACCCGGTCACAAACATCAGGGCGCTGAGGGTGACATACCACGACAAAGGAACCATTGAATCTCCCTGCTAAACGTTTTCGTCCTTGCGTTATCCCTGGCTGACGCCCCCGCGTCCGCGAGCCATGACGATCGCTCCGACAAGAGCGATCAGCAACACGACAGAGGCCACTTCGAAGGGAAAGAGATACTGGGTATAGAGAACCATCCCGATCGTTTCCGTATTCCCGAGGGTCGGCACACTGGGATGCGGGATGGCGGGAAGCTTGGGATAGAAATGGCTTTTGAGGACGAGATAGCCCATTTCTCCGGCAGCGAGCAAGGTCAGAATGATCGCCCAGGGGGTCTGACGCTGGAGGATGGGACCCCGACCGTGGACGTTCAGGAGCATCACGACAAAAAGGTAGAGGACCAGGATGGCCCCCGCGTAGACGAGGAGCTGAACGCCGGCGAGGAAGGGGGCATCCAGAAGGATGAAGAGCCCTGCCACATGGACAAACATTCCAAGAAGGGCCATCGCGGAGTAGATGGCGATTCTCGAAACGACCACAAGAATGGCGCACACAAGGGCCATGCCGCCAAAATAGATAAACGGTAGCTGCTGAATCAACGTTCAACCTCCCAATGTAATCGGGGGAAAATGATAGCGTCCTTCGTCCTTGCCCGAATCTTCCGCATCCCACATGTTCCGAACCTTGAGATAGGCATCCGAGTCATTTCCCGATCTGTCCCCTAGCGCCAGCATCTGTTCCTTGGAATAGATGAGCCCGTCTCTGGTAAAGGAAGAATGGGCAAATTCCTTCGTCATGGACAGGGCGTTGACAGGACAGGCCACCACGCAATATCCGCAAAAGACGCACCGGGTGAAATCCAGAGTGTATTCCTTGGCGTACCGTCTGTCCGGCACCTCAGGGTGGATGTCGCTGACGACCCTGATCGCCTTGGCGGGACAGATGGCCTCGCAAAGATCGCATCCGACACATCTCTCGACCCCGTTGTCGTATCGGCGATGCACGATGAACCCACGGTACCCGTCTGCAAGGACCAGCTTCTCCTTGGGGTACTGGACCGTAATCTTTCGAAGAAACATGTGCCGGAAGGTCAGCTTGAGACCTTGTCCAATCTCACTAAAAAGAATCGTGTTCAGAAATTTTTTCAACATATCCGACTCCTGCGTTCATACTTCACGTTCAGACAATCCTCCGAGCCATTCGAAACCCGCCTATCGCTCTAGAAAATAGGCGGCGATTCCCGTCACGATGATGTTCGCAAAGGAAACAGGCAACATGATTTTCCAGCCGAATCGCATGAGCTGATCATAGCGCAGTCTCGGTAATGTTGCACGAATCCAGAAAAAGAAGAACAGGAAGAAATAGACCTTCAGAAGGAACCAGATGACGGGAGGAATGAATCCGAGGGACGGGAGGGGGGGATTCCATCCTCCGAGGAAGAGAATCGTCGCGACGGAGGAGACAATGATCATATTGGCGTATTCGGCAAGGTAGTACAGAGAAAAGCGCATGCCGGAGTATTCCGTGAAAAATCCCGCCACGAGTTCCGACTCGGCCTCCGGAAGGTCGAAAGGGGTCCGGTTTGTTTCGGCGATCCCTGAAATGAGGTAGATGACGAAGGCCACGATCTGGGGGAATATGTACCAGTGCCAGAACCCGCCCGACTGGGCATCCTCGATCTTGACGAGCGACATCGACCCCGAAAGGATCAGAACCCCGATCACCGACATTCCGGCGGTCAGTTCATAACTGATGACCTGAGCCGCCGACCTGAGGGCGCCGAGGATCGAGTACTTGCTGTTCGAGGCCCATCCCCCGAGCAGAATGCCATAGGCCCCAATGGAAGAAAGGGCCAGAATGACAAGAATCCCCACATTGACATCCGCAATGTACGGATGGAGGGTCACCCCCTGGAATCCGAAGGAATCGTGGCCAAAGGGAATGACGGAAAAGGCGAGAATGGCCGGAACGAGCGAGATGACCGGAGCAATCCGGAAAATGGCCCGGTTTGCTTCGCTCGGAATGATGTCCTCCTTCGACAGGAGCTTGATTCCATCGGCGAGAGGCTGAAGAAGCCCCCATGGGCCGACCTCCATCGGTCCGAGACGGTCCTGCATGAATCCCAGGACCTTACGTTCAAGGTAAGTCAGATAGGCGATCATGGTCAGAACTACAAAAAGGACTCCCAGCATGACGACCAGGGCCCCGATCAGGTCGTTTATCAAAACCCACCCTTTCTCGTTGACATCCGCATTATCGACGATTCCTTCAGCACAAATTGCCCCTTTCCGGACCAAAAAAATCCGGGCCTGCCTTTATTGCCGGGCGGGAAATCGGATTCCTGCGGGATTTCCCTTAAAGAACCGGCTCCAGTGTTACCGTGATGGACTGACCGGATGGAACACCCGAACGTGAGTTCCAGGAGAACCCTTTCCCGAACAGGGCCTGGATTCGTTCGTCGGCGAAATGGATCGGAAAATGAACTTCCCTGTCCGAAAGACCCGCGACCGGGTCGACCGGGAGGGAGGCCTCTCCATGTGCGGTCCGGACTCTCACACAGGATCCTTTCTTGAGCTTTCTTTTCCGGGCCCATTGCCTGGGAACCCGGAGAAGCCCTTCACCCTCGATCGTCATCAGACTGGCATCCTGGATGGTGAAGGTCCCGGAATGATTGATCGACTTCGAAAGCTGCAACACGAAGGCGTCTTCCGGAACGGGAAGACGCGCGGCCGATTCGGACGAGGCGGAGGGGGCGGACTTCATCCATTCCCCGACCTTGGCGACAACACTCTCCCGATGGGCCTTGTGGGGAGGCTGGGTCTTTGTGATCGCCAAAAGGATCTCGCCGGTCCCGCCCTGGAAATGGCTGGCATTGCGCGTAGAGGGCGAGAGGTCCGGGAAAATCCGGAAGATTTCCCGGGTGATCGCTGAAAAGTCATCGAATGGGAGGGCGGCCCCCATATGGCGGGAAAGCTGAAAAATGATTTCCGCCTCGGGAAGGGAGTCTCCCCAATACGCCATGGAAGGAGCTATGGGCTGAACGAACCCTTCCGCGCTCACGACGTGTCCCCCGCGCTCGAACGCAGTGGCCGAAGGAAGGAGAAAATGGGCGAGGTCGGCAATGTCGCTTTGGCGGTGATCAATGACCACCAAAAGCTCGAGCTTTGAGAGGGTCTCCCGGAGAAGGGCGGTATCCGGTATATATTCGAAGGGATTCTCACCCATTGTGATCAGGGCCTTGATCTTGCCGCTTTCGATTCCGGCCAGAATCTCCCTGATTCCCCCCCCGGAGGCTTCCAGTTGTGTTCCCCAATGGGTCTCCCATACCTTCCGGTTTTCCGCATTGGAGACCTCGAGAAGGCCGGGAAGCCACTCGCTGGATCCCCCCATCATCAGAACACCCATGTCATTTCCCAGCTCGGTGAGCGGGAAAAGGCCGGATCCCTCGGAGGCAAACCATCCTTTCTCGGAGAGCAGGCGAAGGAGCTCCTCCGAAGCCTCAAGGCCGGTGTCGGAGCCATGAAACCTCCGACCGGTCACAAAGACGACCTTCTTTGCCGCTCCGAGATCGGCAATCAGACGCTCGATCCCTTCGAGAGAGGCTCCCATTGCCACAAAAGCATCCTTGGAAGCGATATCGAGAGTCCCCCCCGAAGCGAGGGACTTTCTCAGAAGGCGTAAAAAGTCGGCCTCCGCCCCGGGAAGAGTCCTGATCACCTCTTTGGCGCGCGTCGAAATGCTGACGTCGTGACCATGAACCAGGTAGAGATTCGCCTTGTTCTTCCTGACCGCCTTCTTGATGGCAAGGCCGGTGATGTTGGATTCGGCGGCGGGATCTCCCCCAAGGACGACGATCACGTTGGCCGCTTCAATATCCTTGTGGTCGACGAGCGGCCTGAGGGATCCTGTCGCCTTGGCCAATGGTAGGGCCAGATTCATCAGCCCCCTCCTCGCCCCGGAATCGATAAAGTTCGAGCGAAGGGTCTGGCGAATGAATCGCTGAAACAGGAATGCGTCTTCGAGCGGGACACGGGAAGAGAGAAGGCCGGCCACACGACCGCTCCCGCCTGCGACGATCCCCCTCAGGCGGTCGGCAATCTTGGGCATGATCTCCTGCCATTTTCCTGGCACGAGCCGCTGCGCTTTCTTGAAGTAGACCTTGTCCAGCCGTTCCTTGTTCTGAACATAGTTGAATCCGAAACGTCCGACGACGCAGATCGATCCTTCGTTTGGACCCAAGCCCTCCTTCGAGGAAATCCGGACGATGGCTTCGCTCTCCGTGTCGACGAGCATTCGACACCCTGAGCCACAGGCCGTGCAGGTGGTCTCTGTCTTCTCCATCTGCCAGGGGCGGAACTGGTACCGGACGAACCGATCGGTGATCGCCCCTGTCGGACACACCTCGAGGCAGTCGCCGCAGAATTCGCAATCCAGCTTCTTCCCGAGGGGAGGACCGATGATCGTGTCGAAGCCCCTGTTGATGAAGCCGATCGCATGCACGTCCTGAATTTCGTCGCAAATGCGGACGCACTTGCCACAGAGGATGCAGCGGTTTGAATTGAAGACGAGGACATCGCTTTTCAGATCTTCCGGTTCATCGTTTCGGTGAGACTCAAAGCGGGAATCGGAGGCCCCGTAAGAAAAGGACATGTTCTGGAGCGGACACTCGCCCCCGCAATCGCAGACGGGACAATCCAACGGGTGATGCAGGAGAAGGAGTTCGAGATTGGTCTTCCGGGCATCGTGAACCTTGGCGGACTCCGTCAGAACCTTCATTCCGTCGGAAACGGCCGTGATGCATCCCATCACGGTCCGTTTCGAATCCTCAAGCTCCATCGCGGCACGGAGAAAATCGCCGAATACAGGACCTACAACCAGATCATTCCCCTCACGGACCGGCTGGACTACGTCTCGGCGATGGCAAACAACTATGCCTTCGTCAGGGCCGTCGAAAAACTCCTTCAGCTCAAGGTTCCCGAAAGGGCGGAATTCATCCGGACGATCGTGGCGGAAGTCCAGCGGATCGTCAACCACCTGTTCTGGCTCGGGACGCAGGCCCTGGACATCGGGGCCATGAGCGTCTTCTTTTATACCTTCCGGGAGCGGGAGGTCCTTCTCGACCTCTTCGAAAAAATGTGCGGGGCGAGGTTGACCACCAATTACTACCGCGTCGGCGGGGTCGAGGGGGATCTGGAACAGGATGTCATCGATGCCCTGTACAAATTCGTCGACACCTTTGAGCCGCACATTCTCGAGTACAACACCCTCCTCGAACACAACAGGATCTGGCTGGCCCGTACAAAGCACATCGCCGTCATCACCGGAGAGGATGCCATCAACTTCGGCCTCTCGGGACCAACCCTTCGCGGGTCGGGAGTGGACTATGACCTGCGGAAATATGAGCCCTATGGCGCCTACGACCTTGTCGATTGGACGGTCCCCCTGGGGCAAAACGGGGATATCTACGACCGGTATTGGATACGGATCGAAGAGATGCGCCAGAGTGCAAGCATCATCCGGCAGTGTCTGGACAAGCTGCCATCAGGTCCCTTCATGACCGATGACCACAAGGTCTCCTTCCCGCCAAAGGGACGGGTCATGCACAACATGGAGACCCTGATCCATCACTTCCTCCTGGTCGTGGAAGGATTCAAGACGCCACCGGGGGACACCTACTGCGGCACGGAGACCCCCAAGGGGGAGCTCGGTTTCTATATCGTCAGTGACGGATCCGGCAAGCCCTACCGGATGAAGATTCGTGCCCCGTCATTTGTGAACATGGGGGCGTTCGACTTCATGGCAAGAGGATACATGATTGCGGATATCGTGACGATTTTCGGGACCTACGATATCGTCATGGGAGAGTGCGACCGATAGACGGTTCGCTGAACGCGAATAACGGATCATTGCCGGCACAGCCGGTTGCATGATAAGTCCCCTGTCCGGGACAACCCGGGACCGGGGTCACAATCTTCCAAACTAGGGTTCGTCCGGGGAGAAGGCAAGATGGCTAATACGGAACACGGCGCATCCATTGTGATCAACGAAGAAGAAATTGACCAGATATGCGAAGAGTTTGGAAACCGCGAAGGTGCGGTCGTCCAGATCCTTCAGACGATTCAGGAAAAGTACGGATATGTTCCCGCCGAAGTCCTCGAGCGGGTAGGGGAGGATCTCGGTATCCCCCACAGCAAGATGTTCGGGGTTCTGACCTTCTATTCCCAGTTTTACCAGGAGCCACGGGGCAAATTCATCCTCAAGGTCTGCGTGGGAACCGCCTGTCATGTTCGGGGGGCGGGCCTGCTGGTCGACAAGATCAAGGAAAACCTCCATATCGAAGCCGGTGAGAATACGGAAGACATGATGTTCACTCTTGAGCCGGTCGCCTGTCTCGGCTCCTGCGCCCTGGCCCCGATGGCCATGGTGAATGGCAACACCTACGGGAAGCTCTCGGCTGACAAGATGCTGGAGCTGATCAACCAGTTCCAGGAAGAAGGCTCCGGAAGCGACGAGGAGCCCGTTTCGGCGTCATGACGGGGGGGGAGATCTCTCCTTGTCATCCGCTGTTTTTGTTTTGAGATGCGCAGATGGTTTGACCCATATACGCTGTCAGGGGGATAAGGGACCAAAATTCCTGACGTGTCCCCCCGAGGCATGAGGAGAATGAGCAATGTTGACTGAAACAGTTGAGGAAATGGCGGCGGGGCTATTTCGTGAAGTGTCCGTTCCGACGATTCATATCGGAATGGCGACTTGTGGCCTGGCGGCCGGGGCCCGCTCCATTCTGGAACTCGTTGAAAAGGAACTTCAGAAGCGGGGACTCGAAGCCCGGATCGTGCCGACCGGATGCATTGGGATGTGCCACAACGAACCCCTTGTCGACATCACCATGCCCGGAAGATACAGAGTCTCTTATCGGAACGTAAAGGCCCTGATCATTCCCCAGATCTTTGACGCCCATTTCGTCAAGGGGGATTTTGCGAAGAAGTATGCCGTCTGTCAGATTCCCATCGCAGGCCATACCCCCTACGAAGGTCTTCCGCTCATGCACGATACGAATTTTTTCAAGGGCCAGGTGAAGATCGTCTCCAGTCGCTGCGGGCTGATCGACCCCTCCAGCATTGAGGATTATATCGCCACGAACGGATACAAGGCTCTTCGCAAGATGCTGACATCGATGACGCCGGAGATGGTCATCGAGGAGATGACGAAGTCAGGAATTCGGGGCCGGGGAGGGGGAGGATTTCCCACCGGACTCAAATGGAAGCTGACACGTCAGTCTCCCGGCGATGAGAAGTATGTGGTCTGCAATGCCGACGAAGGGGATCCGGGCGCCTTCATGGATCGTTCGATCCTGGAGGGCGATCCTCACAGCGTGCTCGAGGGAATGTTGGCGGCCGCCTATTCGATCGGGAACTCCAAAAAAGGGTACATCTACTGTCGCGCGGAGTATCCTCTGGCCATCAAGCGCCTGCGCAAGGCCATCGACGATGCCAAGGAGCGCAACTTCCTGGGGGACAACATCCTGGGAACGGATTTCTCTTTCGATATCACGATCAAGGAAGGGGCGGGAGCCTATGTCTGCGGAGAGGAAACGGCTCTCCTGGCCTCCCTCATGGGAGAGCGGGGCATGCCGTGGCCCAAGCCACCCTTTCCAGCCCAGAAAGGCGTCTGGGGGAAACCCACTGTCATCAACAATGTCGAGACGCTCGGCAATGTGGGGCATATCCTGCTGGGTGGCGGAGACTGGTATGCATCCTACGGCTCCGAAAAGACGAAAGGCACAAAGACCTTCGCCCTCACTGGCTCCATCAAGAATTCGGGCCTGATCGAAGTACCGGCCGGAACCCCCCTCAGATCGATCGTTTTCGATATCGGCGGAGGAATGCTGGAGAAGAAGATTCCCTTCAAGGCCGCCCAGCTCGGTGGACCTTCCGGCGGATGCATTCCCACCTCAGGGCTCGATACCCCCGTGGACTTTGAAAATGTCGTGGCGGCGGGGGCGATCATGGGGTCTGGCGGAATCGTCATCATGGATGAAGCCTCCTGTATCGTGGACACGGCAAAGTTCTTCCTGAAGTTCACCCAGGATGAATCCTGCGGGGAGTGCACTCCCTGCCGTGTCGGCTCAAAAATCATGCTCGACATTCTGACGCGGATCACCGAGGGACAGGGGCAGGAAGGGGACCTCGACGAACTGATCAGGCTTTCCATGTATGTCAAGTCGAATTCCCTGTGCGGTCTTGGAGCTGCGGCGCCCAACCCTGTTCTTTCAACGATCCGGTACTTCAGGGAAGAGTTCGAGGCCCATATCCGGGACAAGCATTGCCCGGGGACGGTCTGCGCCAATCTCATCAAATATGTGGTGATCGAGGAAGACTGTACGACCTGCGGATTATGCGAGCCGGTTTGTCCGACTGGTTCGGTAACATGGGACAAAGGAGAGGTGGCCCACATCAACCTGGAAACTTGTATCCGATGCAAGGCCTGTGTGGATGCCTGCAAGTTTCGAGCGATCATTTAGTGGGTGAGGTTTCTTCTATGGTAAAGGTCACGATTAATGGAATAGAAGTCGAGGTCGAATCCGGCGCGACCATCCTGCATGCGGCAGAAAAGGCCGGATTCCCGATTCCGACCTTTTGCTACAATCC
>DAIBSV010000380.1 GCA_027415455.1 Nitrospirota bacterium
CATATCCGACGCCTCACCGATGGAACCGCCACCCGGGGACGCATCCGCATGGATCTCCGGTGGCTCAAAAGGAACGCCAAACCCGACTCCACCGTGTGGGTCTATTTCTCGGGCCATGGGGCTCCGGGAGCCCGCGGGCATGCCTACCTCGTCCCCTCCGGAGGCGACCCGAACGGTTTGGCCTATACGGCCTTCCGGGAAGACCGGCTCTACCGGGATCTGGACCGTCTTCCGGCCAGGAGAGTCCTGGTGGCCCTGGACGCCTGCTTCTCCGGAAACGGGGGCCGTTCTGTCCTGGGAAAAGGCATGCGGCCCCTGACCCTGGTCAGGAAAGAGACCATTCCCTCTACCGGAAAGCTGATCGTCTTCTCCGCGTCCCGGGCGGACCAGGAGGCGGGGCCGAAGGAGTCGGCGGGGCACGGACTCTTTACCTACTACTTTTTGAAGGGGCTGGACGGCGGAGCTGAGCAGGAAGGTCATGTGACGGTGGGCTCCCTGTCCCGCTACCTGAAGGCGAAGGTACCGGAGGCGGCCAGCCTCGACAACCACGACCAGGTGCCCCAGGTGGAGCCACATCCGGTGGGAGAGATTGCGAAGGTCGAGATTCGGTAACTGTGAGAAGGAGCATGAAGAAGATTGTCCAGCCTCAGGAGATAGAGGGGGTTCTGGTGAAATATTGAGGCGCGTTCTATTTTTCAACACTGGAGCCATTCCCCACACTATGTTGGCATGTGCGGAAATTTTGAAGAGAATTGCTCCCTATCCGGTAGATGCCGCTAGTGGGTGAGGGGATAAGGAATGCTGTGAATGAAGTCTCAATCCGTACTCAGTGGGAGAAAAATCTTCGGAGCATTGGAAAGCACAAGGGTGTAGTTGGGGCATAAGCCAATAAGTTTTTACATTCCTTATATCGGGGGATCACAAAGGTGACCGAAGTCTACCATGGTTTTTCGCAGAAACTCCGTCGGGGAGGATCCTTCGTCTTTTTTCTCCTATTGAGCGCTTCACACCGGCCCGAGGGGCGGATTGGAGTAAGACAGAAACATGGGGGGGAAAGGCCGAGAGCAAGAGACGTTGCCGAGAGTTTTCCGCCTGGGTAGAGTGAGAAGAGGAGGCATCGACAAGACCGATATGTCATTGGTGCGCTAAGCGCCCGCAATTGAGCATGGTCACGGGGTCGCGCTGGAGTCAATGGTGAGCGGACTTTTTTGAGTCCGGATCCCGATTGAGAGACTGCCATAATAGACGCGCCCCACTGGATGCCTCCTCACCCTTATCATGGAGGATCAGATGGCAAATCTCAAGAATCGTCGTGGGGGAAAAGTCTCAAAGAAGAACATGAAGAAGCTGGGAGGCCCGGTTCCGGAGTTGGCGGTGATCGATCCGGACGTGGCGGGGATTGATATCGGGAGTCGAAGCCACTTCGTGGCGGTCCCGGCGGACCGAAGCG
>DAIBSV010000381.1 GCA_027415455.1 Nitrospirota bacterium
ATGGTCGGATTCGTGACCGCAGGCCAGATCACCGAAAAGCAGGCCTGGGAAGCCGTGATCTATGAAAGAAGCCTCGGCTGCGGCGGCGACATGTCCTGCGTCGAAGGGTCGGCCGACTGGGTCTCCAAGCAGCCCGTCCACGAGGAAGCGGCCGGAAATCTGAAGCCCGAGTTCCTGAACACCGCGGCAAAGTAAGACCATTTTCCGAAACGACAGCCGGGAAGGGATCGATCCTTTCCCGGCATTTTAGAAGACGCCACTTGACAAAAAAAGAAATCTGAGGTCTAATCGGCAGAAAGATTCGGGAAAATGGGCATCCGTCTTTTTCCCCCAGTTGAACGCCTACTCCAAAGCGCCTGATTGTTGATTCCTGAATCACGGGTAGCTGGAACGGTCCATATCCCGGTCGCCCACTCCAAGTGATAACCCCATAGGCCAACCCAACCGGTTTCACCCCCCTGGACAAGAATTTGAAAAAAACTGACGGACACTGACAGAATCGATACCGCCGTGGCAACAGCGCCCGCGATCACCGGACTTCATCGGACCATAATCAACCCCGATGAGATCATCGTCCTTGTTGCCTCGACGCAATGCGGCTCGGATTCCGCAAAAATATGGGCCCCCTCGGAAAGAGTCCATAAAAAAATTGCGGCCTTTTCCATGCCGATGCAAGGACTGAAGACGAATTCGGGTCCGGAACAAGAGCGAAACGAAAACGGAGGACTTTCAAAAAGATGGAAGACAAAGAAAACTGCCTGAATCTGGCGGACCTGAAGGAAAAAAGCATCGCCGAACTCACGGATGTCGCCAAGGGCTACCACATCGAAGGAGCCGTCAATCTTCGAAAGCAGGACCTGATTTTCGCCATTCTTCAGGCCCAGTCGGAAAAGAACGGCGTGATATACGGCGAAGGTGTGCTGGAAATCCTTCAGGACGGCTTTGGATTCCTCCGCTCTCCCCTCTACAACTACCTTCCGGGCCCCGACGACATTTATGTCTCTCCCTCGCAGATTCGCCGGTTCAATCTCCGGACAGGAGACACCATCTGGGGGCAGATCCGTCCTCCGAAAGAAGGGGAGCGATACTTTGCCATGCTCAAGGTGGAAAAGGTCAATTTCGAAGACTCCGAGGTCGGCCGGGAAAAGATTCTCTTCGACAACCTCACCCCCCTCTACCCCATGGAGCGGATCCGCCTCGAAAACAGTCCCGAAGACCTGTCGATGCGCGTCATCGATCTCCTCACCCCGATCGGCAAGGGGCAGCGGGGCCTGATCGTCGCCCCCCCGAGGACAGGAAAGACTGTTCTCCTCCAGGGGATAGCCAAGGCCATCGCCAGAAACCATCCGGAAATCTCCCTGATCGTCCTTCTCATCGACGAGCGGCCGGAAGAGGTCACCGACATGATCCGCCAGGTGAAGGGCGAGGTCGTAAGCTCCACCTTT
>DAIBSV010000382.1 GCA_027415455.1 Nitrospirota bacterium
TGCGGAGAAAACGTCAGGAATTCTTGTCATAACTGTCATGAATGGGTTAGGATGAATGTCATAAATGACAAAACGACAGGAGACTCTCATGTCCCCCAAAGCGAAGGGCCCCGATCCGTCTTCAGGGGCTCCCCGGATTGCCCTGGGCGATCTCGTCGGCGCCTTTTCCGATCCCGCGATCGTGATCGGGGAGGACTACCGCATCCTGGCGGCGAATCCCGCCTATGTGGCCGCCTACGGATCCTCCGTTCCGGAGATCATCGGGAAAAAATGCCACGAATTGTCCCACCATTCCCCTGTGCCCTGCGAGAAGAACGGGGAGGACTGCCCCTTGATCGAGGCCCGGGAATCGAACCACCATGCCCGGGCTTTTCACATCCACCATTCCCTGGGGGGACGTCTTTTCGCAAGATCCTGACGTAAGGGCGAAAATCCGTGCTTCGCAAAAATGGCACGACCCTTGCTTTAACTGTTCCGAACTCAAGATCAGGCCGCCATTCAGCAGAGGAGGACCATGATGGTCTCCGAAAATCTTGTCGATCTCTCGCGGCTCCAGTTCGCCGTGACCGCTCTTTACCACTTCCTTTTCGTTCCCCTCACCCTCGGGCTGACCTACATCCTCGTCATCATGGAAACGGTCTACGTCATGACCGGCAAAGAGATCTACAAGGACATGACCCGGTTCTGGGGGAAGCTCTTCGGGATCAACTTCGCCCTGGGGGTCACCACCGGCCTCACCATGGAGTTCGAGTTCGGGACGAACTGGTCCTACTATTCGCACTATGTGGGAGACATCTTCGGAGCCCCCCTGGCCATCGAAGGGCTGATGGCCTTCTTTCTCGAATCGACCTTCGTGGGGCTCTTCTTCTTCGGATGGGACCGGCTGTCGAAACCGGCCCATCTCCTGGTCACCTTCCTGACCGCCACCGGAACCAATCTCTCGGCCCTCTGGATCCTCGTCGCCAACGGATGGATGCAGCGTCCCGTGGGCGCCCACTTCGATCCCGACACCATGCGCATGGAAATGACGAGCTTCTGGGACGTCTTTTTAAACCCGGTGGCCCAGGCCAAGTTCGTCCATACCGTCTGCGCGGGATACGTCACCGCGTCGGTCTTCGTCCTGGGGATCAGCTCCTGGTACCTGCTCAAGGGACGCAACATGGATTTTGCCAAGCGCTCCTTCCGGATCGCGGCGGCCTTCGGCCTGGCCACGACCGTGGGCGTCATCATCCTGGGAGACGAGTCCGGCTATCTGGACGACCTCGGACAGAAAACCAAGATCGCGGCGATCGAGGCCATGTGGAAGACCGAACCCGCCCCGGCCTCCTTCAACATTATTTCCATTCCCGATCAGAAGAACATGAAGAACGATTACTCCCTCAAGGTTCCCTATGCTCTGGGGCTGATCGCCACCCGCTCCTTCGACACCCCCCATTCCGGGGCTC
>DAIBSV010000383.1 GCA_027415455.1 Nitrospirota bacterium
CACAAAAGAGAGGCCTCCCTCTATGTTTTCTTCGACGAGGTGCAATACTTGCGGGATTGGGAAATTCATCTGAAATCGCTGGTGGATTCCTATCCGGCCTGTCGTTTTGTCGTCATCGGTTCCGCTGCTGCCGCTTTGAAGCTCAAGAGCCGTGAGTCCGGAGCGGGGCGGTTTACGGATTTTCTTCTCCCTCCCCTGACATTTTCGGAATATCTCGATTTCATATCCCGGAAAGATGAACTTGTCCAGAATTCCGGGGGATCCACGTCGAACATCACCGAACTGAACAGGGAATTTTGCAATTATCTGAATTTCGGGGGATACCCCGAAGCGGTCTTTTCGGACTCTGTCCAGCAGGATCTCAATCGATTCATCAAGAGCGACATCATCGACAAGGTCCTTCTCAGAGATTTGCCCAGCCTGTACGGAATCAGCGATATCCAGGAGCTGAACCGACTTTTCGCCACCCTGGCCTACAATACCGGCATGGAACTCTCCATCGAAAATCTGGCCGCAGACTCGGGGGTTGCCAAGAACACTATCCGGCGGTATCTGGAATATCTGGAAGCGGCCTTCCTGATCCGGCGCATCAACAGAATCGACCTCAATGCCAGGCATTTCAAACGGGTGACCTCGTTCAAGGTTTACCTGACGAATCCGTCCATGCGGTCGGCGTTGTTCGGCCCGCTCGATCCGGACAGTCCGTTCATGGGACATCTGGTGGAAACGGCGATCTTCAGCCAATGGCTCCATCATCCCGGGATCGACCATTTTTCCTTTGCGCGATGGTCATCGGGAGAAATCGATCTCGTCTTCGTGTCCCCGATGACCCAAAAGCCGGACTGGATTGTCGAAGTGAAATGGTCCGACCGGGCTTTCGATGATCCCAGGGAATTGGACAACTGTATCGAATTCAAAAACCACAATAAACTCGGTGACGAAAAAATCCTTGTCACAACGAAGACCGTTTCGGGGGTGATCGCGTATAAAAATGCCGTCTTCGATTTTGTTCCGAGCAGTCTCTATGCCTATGTTGTGGGAGAGAGGAGCCTGTCTTTGAAAAACCTGTTTTCCCGGTCAGTCGACATTCCGAGGGGAGAGAGAGAAGAAGCCTGAGGGCGGTTCAGTGAACGGACTCTGAGGGATTCCTGCGAAGGACGTCCGGAAGGCTTCGGTCAGCGGGCTCCGAAAGGATCTCAGGAGGGAGAAGCCCCGGGCTCCGGTTGTTCCGGAAGCCCGGGAGCGCTCTTCTGCCTCGAATCCTGCCGGGGTCCTACAGGGAGACGATGGACGGGTGGCTCGTGCCCTTGAAGACGTTACGGGTGTCCACGATGAGGGGGACTGCCCCAAGGAGCTTCCTGTAGTCCACCTTCGTGTGGTTCGTGATCACGACGGCGCAATCGAATTTCTTCAGGGCTTCGGGCTTTGAGATGTCGACCGAG
>DAIBSV010000384.1 GCA_027415455.1 Nitrospirota bacterium
TACGGCGAGCGAACACAAAGGGATGGCGGCGCTCCTCCCCCGTTTGAAAACGGGGGTCTCCGCGCCGAGAGGGCCCCGTCAACGACCACCCGTTGAAACGAGTGGCTTGAACTCAAGAGAGTGGTAAGGTTGCGAACCAATGCCCACGCCTCCCTCACCGTTCCCGACGGGGCCGTTGACCCGACCCCCTCTCCGGGGATTCTGGGCGGCCCACGAATTGCTGAGGTCCGTGTTGACCCGCCCCCGGAGCGATTTGGCGATGTTCACCGACGCATTCCGGTCGGCGTTCCCGAGGTAGCCGCACCCCGGACAGTGGAAGGTCGCCACCTTCCGCCTTCCCATCTCCCCACACCGGGAGCAACGGCGCGAGGTGTAAGCCGGTGGCACCGCCACCAGCGGAACACCCCTTTCGAGCGCCAAGCTCTCCAGGGAGGAGCGGAACTTCGCATACGGCATCCGGGCCGTCTTGCGGCGGGACTTGCGGTGCCCGGGCGCTTCGCGCAGTCCTTTGAGGTCTTCGACAGCGATGGCAGCCCCATGCTTCTGGGCGATGGAGACCACCTGGTGGGCGACCTGCCAACACCGGGTCGTGGTGAAGTTATCTTCCCATCCGCGGAGGCGTCGGAGTCCGCGCAGGGAGCGTCCGGGCATGGCTCCCGTCGCGCGGCCCTCTTGAAGGATGCTCCGTCGGATGCCGGCGTCCCGCTGTGCCGGGTACAAGTCCCTTCCGAAGTAACGTTGCTCCGAGATGCCCGCGTCCCCGACTACGGAGACCGCCGCCAGGGTTCGGACGCCGAGGTCTACGCCCACCACCGGCATCCCCGGCGTCACGCCCGGGTCCGGCAACTCCTTCTCCACCAGAACCAGAATCCGAAACTCTCCCTGGCGCCGGCACACCCGGACCTGCTTGGGTACGAAGCCGTCGTACAAACGCGAGGCGTATCGCTCGTGGGCCCCATCCATCGACAACGGCAATGCGTTTCGGCGTTTCCTGCCGAGGCAGAGGAGAAGCACGGGGTTGCCCCTTTCGGTTTCGGCGAACGCCGCCGAACGGGGAAGATTGAATCGAATGGGGACGGACCGGAAGGTTCTGGCGGTCTTCCGCCCCTCCCACACATGGCTCACTACATTGCAGGCGAGCTGGGAAGGAAGACCCTTCTTTCGGATACCTGCGTACACGAGATGGTGGAAGGCGGTCCGGGTTCGCGGCTTTTCGGAGCGCAGGATGGCAAGTGCGTCGTTGGCTGCGACGATGGTCGCATCGGAGACGCGGTGAAGTTCCTGTCTTTTGGATTTCCCGAGAGGCAGGAAGTTCAGTTGGATGGCCTTATGGAGAACGGACACGGACCTCAGCGAGAATCGTACGGCGAGCGAACACAAAGGGATGGCGGCGCTCCTCCCCCGTTTGAAAACGGGGGTCTCCGCGCCGAGAGGGCCCC
>DAIBSV010000385.1 GCA_027415455.1 Nitrospirota bacterium
CTGACCCCCTAACCCAACTTTCTGAAGAAATCCCATTTTTCCCCAAAAATCCCCTCCGCGTAAATTCGTAAGGTGTTTTCATTTCAGGATTGTCATTCCCTTATTTCTCGAAAAACCTCAAAAAGTACATAATAATATTAATTTATACCTGACATCTGTCTTTCCTTCCCGTACAATCACTTGCGTCGGGAGGAGGCTGTCCCTTCTCTTCCTTATCGTTTTCTGGCGAGATCTTGCCTCTTACGGGGAGGACCCATGTTCATCCGCACCAGCAAGTCCACCAACAAGAAGACCGGCAAGGTCTACCTTTCCCATCAGCTTGTCGAGACGCTCCAGACCGGGAAGGGACCCCGCACCCGCATCCTCTTCTCCCTGGGACGCCTCGATCTCGATCAGCCCCGCATCAAGGAGCTCGAGGCCCTCTTCCGGGAGCGAATGGAACCCGGGTCCTCCAAGCCCCCGGAGCTCCCCGGGCTGGTCCTCGCCCCCGACCCGGAGCTCGTGGCCATCGTCGAGGCGGCCTTCCGGGGGGATCTCACCCCCGGGAAGAAGGAGAAGCCCCAGACGCCCCGACCCCCCGGTCGGGCCACCCTGGATCCCGACTCCCTCCAGACGGAGGAGATCCGCTCCCTGGGCCCGGAACTGGCCGGGGTCGACGCCTGGAACCAGCTGGGCGTCTCCGAGGTTCTCGCCCGGGAAGGCTTCACCCCCAAGGAGCAGTCCCTGGCCTGCGCCCTGGTGGTCGGCCGGCTCGTCTCCCCCGGAAGCGAGCGCGCCACCCACCGCTGGATGACTGACCGGACCGCCCTGGGCGAGATCCTCGGAACCCCGGAGCACCTCGCGGTCGGAAAGGACGCCCTCTACCGGATCTCCGACCGGCTCCTCGAGAAGAAGGAGGCGATCGAGGCGGCCCTGGTGAAAAACACCCGGACCCTCTTTCCCTCCGACTCCCTCGTCCTGTAGGATAGGCAGGGCCCATCGCTGAGCCCAACCCTCCGACGTCGGGTAACAGGAAGCCATTGCTGGCCCCCCGTCCCCTAAGAACGGGCCGTGCGAGTTTCCCCGCAACCCGCTCAAGCCATTACGAAGTCCACGGGTCGCCCCGGGACCGGTGCATCACTCCAACTTCGACTCTCGAGCGTTCACAGGACCGAAGATGCTGTCCCACTTGCTCTTGAGTCTCGAGACGAGTTTCTTTGCGTTGAAATACTCCGTCCACATGGGGTCGAACGGATGAGCCTGAGCCTTGATCTTGACGTGCCGGACGATCTTGGTGTCTGAAGCGTGGACCAATTCCGGCCCTCCATCGGGAGCGGCGAAAATCCATGTTCTCTTTCCGCGCTTCTGGAAGTATGCATCCCTGATGGGAAAGGTAGACCTTGCCGGTCTTCTTGTTGGTGGACTTGCTGGTGCGGATGAACATGGGTCCTCCCCGTA
>DAIBSV010000386.1 GCA_027415455.1 Nitrospirota bacterium
GCTTCCCCCTTCCTTGAAGCGGTGGGCGCGGAGGTCCCGAAAAAAGGCCCGGCCTATTCCACGAAGGTCCAGTGCCGGTGAGGAGAAGAAACGACTGTCCTCGGAGAGCAGAAAGGTGGTTTTGATCGCCTGGGAGATTTTGTCGAACCCGATCGGACGGTATTCGATCATCGCCCCGTCCTCGATGGATCCGAGAAAAAGGGGCGGGAAGGTGAGGCTCGAGACAGGGTAGGAGCCCCTTCCCTTGTCGATGCGCATAAGGTCGGAGATGTGCTCGTCCGCGTCCCAGGCGATTTCGGCTTCCCTGCCGTCTTCAAGGGAAAAATGGATGGTTCGGGTGGGCTTTATCATCTGGGGCGGGGAAGGGATCATGCCTCCTTCCCGTGCGAGGGTCAGATAGTGCCAGACTCTGAATAAAGGAATGGGTTGACCCGTTCTGAGGGTGAGCGGATCGGAGTAGATCGGAATGGCGCGGGCGTCCCTGATTTGAGCCAGCCGGGCGTGTATTTTTCTGTCGATCCACCCAACCGTCACCGCTGTGGCCACGAGAATCAGTAGAAGGGCGAACGCTGAAAGTCCGAGAAGTCGGATGCCGGACTTTCTTTTTCGCCGCTTTTTTGTTTTGGGAGTGGGAGGAGTCGAGTCGCGGGTCATGGGCGACGGGTCATCACAGGGCGTGAATCACTGAAGAAGGGGAGGGTTCCATGGAGCAACGCAGAACATTCTCGGGATTGTTGTCCGGCGCAGTATTTCTGGTCGCAGTTCTCGTCATCGCGTCCTTTTCCGCTTGTACCCGGCAGGAGGGGCGTCCTATTCCCCTGGCCACCGTGATGGCCTTCAAGCCCGGAACGACCACCGAGAAGGAGGTGTTGAAAAAACTTGGCCCTCCCGAAAGCAAGCAAATGCTTCTGGGTGAGGAGCTCTGGACCTACCGGCATGTTCTTCACAAGGGATTTGCCAGTGTGAACACAAGGGTTCACGTTCTTAGACTCAGATTCGACGATCGGGGAATTCTCCAGAGTGTTGAACAGAAAGACCGGAAATACCAGTCTCTTTTCTAGTGACCATTCGGTTCCCTTTTTGCAAGCCCGGAGATGATCCGGCGCGCGGGCATGACGGGGCCCTGCCATTCGACCCGGACATGGGATCCGTTTCCGCAGAAGACCACCGGAAATTTCTTCACGGGGGGGCCGTATCCGTTCAGATGGATCCGGGGACGGGTCCCGTGAGGAGTTTCGCGGGCACGAAGCGTGAAGCATCCGGTGCTCGTCTCAAAGGAAAAGCCCACAGGGCGGGTGTTTCCCGAGGGGGCGATAAGGAACCGGAGCGTGTCGCGGGACAGTCGTTCGAGAACCATTTCCCGGTTCGGGTCATGGTCCCGGGTGACATGGATCCATCCTCCGGGGTCCTGGATCGTTCCCGAATAGGCGTT
>DAIBSV010000387.1 GCA_027415455.1 Nitrospirota bacterium
GGAGCACCGAGCGGTTGATCGTCTGCCGGGTGAGCGCCAGAGCCACATCCTTGGGGCGCTGGACAAGGAAGGCATACAGGAAGAAGCCGTCGGTCAGGAGAATCCCCACCTCCTCGAGGTAGAGGAAGACCCGGTCGAAGCCGTTGTCGATCACCAGGGAGGCGTGGATCACGAAGGCCGAGAGGGCCCAGAGAGAAGCCCCGATCATGGGGTACTTGAGGTTCCATCGCTCCATGGTGGAGGCGGCGGTATAGGTCTTGGCCATCTGGAAGAGGGCGAGGAAAAAAATCCCGGTGAGGAAGAAGCTTTCGGCGAAGAGACCGTCGTTTCCGATCAGGAGGATCTGGGACGGGGGAACGAGGAGGAGGCGGACGAATTGGGGCTTGGTCATCAGGAGGTCGGCAGTGAAGAGCGACCCGATGGCCACCAGCAAAAGAAGGGGGGCGGTCTTCCTGATCTCTTCCCCCGGACTCATGCGGCCGTAGAGAACGGAAAAGACAAGGAAGGCGAAGGCTCCGGCGAACTCCCCGGCCAGCCCCTGGCGCATGAAGCGGGCGATCTGATGAAGCTCCCGGGCATGCAGGGCCAGCAGATCCGACACCGCCGGAAGGAGGATCGCCCCCAGCATCAGGAGGGCGGCAGCGGTCGAGGCGGAGCGCCTCCGGACCAGGGCGGTCACGGCCATTGTGAGCAGCGTCACGGCGATCGACACGATGGGAAGCAGGGTATGGATCTTCATGGGGCCGGGAATGGCTCTTCCCGCGTCTCCTTGCATCTTGGAACCTGGAATATTCCGGATGAACACCAAGAGGGGGGACTCGCATCTTCCCCCTCTTTCGTAAGAGAATAGGACAAACCCCTCGGGGAGGGGCGGACTCACAAACCGTCGTCACAACGGGCCGGAAGGGGCACGATGAAGCCAGGGCAGGGTTCGGGACTTTTTCTCAAGGGAGAGGGATCCGGGGAGTCGGTCGTCGCCGTGGTGGTGACCTACAACCGAAAGGATCTCCTCCTGCAGTGCCTCTCGGGCCTCGCCCGCCAGAGCCGCCCCCTCGACGGCCTCGTCCTAGTCGACAACGCCTCCACCGACGACACTCCCCGCCTTCTCCACGAGCAGGGACTGGTGGAGACCCCCTTCCGGGACGATGCCCCGGAGGTCCAGGAGCGCGTTGGCCGCCCCTCCCTTTTCGGAGGTCGAATCCCCGTGGTGGTGCTCCGGATGAACGAAAACACCGGAGGGTCGGGAGGATTCCACGAGGGCTTAAAGCGGGCCCATCTCGAAGGGGCCGAATGGATCTGGCTCATGGACGACGACATCGAGCCCGACCCCGCCTGCCTCGAGGGGCTCCTCTCCTTTTCGGATGTGTCGAAATGCCTTCATCCCCGAAAATACTTCAAAAACGGCGTCTCTCACGACTGGGAAG
>DAIBSV010000388.1 GCA_027415455.1 Nitrospirota bacterium
AAGACATCTCGGGCTCCATAAAGGCTAACGAAAACAGGGACTCTTCATGCGGTCTGATTGAGCTTCATTCCCTGAAACATCATATAGGCTTCCCGAGCGGCCATTCTGCTCTCTTCATAGGCACCGACCCGGACACCCGAAGCGCCGATCCCGTCCGGGACTTCCGGTTCGGAAGGCGGAAGGGGCGCTCCCTGGAAGTGGTTGCCGACCTTCCTCGTTCCGTCGTTCTGGTCGGTCTCGTGGACGACCACATCGGTGACAATGCTTCTTCCCATCGGCTGGGAATAGACAGAAACCTTTGCTGGAACGGAACCGACGGAGTCTATCCCCGCCAAGACCCGCGAGACGACACCCATATCCGAAAAGTTATCCGCAGAGCGAAGGGAATTTCTTCGCACCGAAGGCGCAGCGTTCAGAGTCTGTGAAGGCGCACCGGAAGGGTCGGAAAGGCGTAAATACCCTTTCTCCCTTCGATCCTCCGTTCCTTGGACTCCCAGCCTCTCGATGCTCATCCGGACTCTCCCGGAAAAAATTCTTTCCTTTTTTCGACCTATGGATTACCACTTTTTTATATTACCACGATAAATCCGCAGGTCAAGGAAACCCGATTGTCCCGTCAGGGCCCGACGGGGGAAGCGGGGCAATCTCTCCGGTGATGAGCCTCTCCTCCAGTCCAGGACAGGGTCAGGCGACGACCAGGTTCCCCTTTCGCTCGTTTTCAAGAACGATCCCCAGCGCCCGCGCAGATTTCACCCGCCCACGCTGCAGCACCGGGAGGATTTCGTACTCCACGAGATCGGCCAGCAGGATCCAGTCGAGAGCCTCCTGGGCCTTGAGCATCCCTGTGAGCAGGGCGTCGATCCGGTCCGATTCTTCGATGAAGGAGACACGGAAGGTGTCATGTCCCGACTGCTGCTCGATTCGACCGATCTCCTCCACGAGAACCTGGGCCGCGACCATTCCTTCAAGGGCCTGCATGTAAACCCCGCCCCCGGATTCGTGGTTCTTGTCCTGCCCCCCGAAAACCGCCGGAATGTTTCCACGGCGGAGATTGTTTCCGATCTCCTGAAAAACCACCATGAGGCTGTCGATATGGGCGACCAGATCGGTCAGGACCTCCTTGAGAAGGGATTCCAGTGATTCCGTCCGGACCTCCAGAAGAAAGGGATGGCTGTCGTCCAGGGCTTCGATTTCCGGCCGTGACGAAGGAGCCCCGTTCAGGAACACGCCGGAGATCGTCCTCCCGGAAGGAATCTGCAGAAGGAGACGGTCCAGCGCCTGGGCCCAGGACTCTCCTTCCGTCCTCTTCAACTCCGTCTTATCCCCGTCAAGGAGAATGGTCTGGTTATCAAAAGGTTTCTGTGCATTCATCGTTCCCTCCTCGATAGGGGCCATGAGGCCCCGGCCTCCCGGAGTCACAGGAG
>DAIBSV010000389.1 GCA_027415455.1 Nitrospirota bacterium
GCCACAGGGTCAGGAGCTTGGCCAGGTCCCCGCAGGAGAGAAGCGGGATCCCGGCGTCGAGGCGTTTTTCCTGGAGATCGAGGGCCTTGTTCCAGACGAACCGGACGCACCCCGCATGGCGCTTCAAAAGGGCCTCCTGTTCCGGGGTCGGAACGAGTCGGAATTTGAAGGCTTCCATTGTTTTCATGATCTCTATCCTATCACAGGGCGAGGCACGCCTTATATCTCCGGCATGAACGCCGGAGTTTTACGGCGCTTTTTAGGACAAAGACGGAGAAGAGGCTGAAATGTCGATCCAGCGTCATTCTAGCAGAAATTTTGCCGCAAAAATGTTAGGATTTTTCGAAGCGACAATGTCAGTTGGGAGAAGCCGTTTCGAGAAAGGATCGCCGGGCCATGACCATCTACAACGAGGGAACCCGTGAAATTGCCGAGGAGATCGAAGCCCGGACCAGAGCAAACCCGGACTTCGCGCGGAAACTGGGGGATTTCGGCTTCATCGAGCTCGAGGACACCTGGGGGGACGAGACCACCATCCTGAACACCGCCAGAGTCTCGACCTCAAACCGGAGGCTTCGGTCGGTTGAGGATCTGACAGAAAAGGACCGGAACCTTCTTTTCCATCTTCTGTCCAAGCACCACGGGACCCCTTTCGAAACCGTCTACTTCCGCTTCCGCTTCATCGCCCCGATCTTCGTCCTTCGCCAATGGGTCAAGCACCGGATCTCGACCTGGAACGAATTTTCCATGCGCTACAGAAAACCCATCTCCGCCTATTACGTTCCGGACAGGAAGGCCCGGACCGTCGAGGGCTTCGAGGTGGTGAGCGCCGAACAGGTCGAGCGGTACGCGGCCCTGATGGAAAGCATATTCAACTTCTACGAAACCGAATACCGGGAATCCTGCCGAAGAATCGACGAAGCCTCCGACAAGGGACTGATCCCGGAAGGGAAGTCCGATCCGGCGGCCCGGAACCCCTACCGGGCCCGGGCCCGCGAGATCCTTCGCTCGGCCATCCCGGTCTCGGCTTACAGCGACGTCTATTGGACCGTCAATTTCCGCTCTCTCATGAATTTCTTCGATCTCCGGACCAAGGAGAACGCCCAGTACGAAATCCGGGAATATGCCCTGACCGCCTTCGACCTCTTCTCGAAGAAGTTTCCTCTTCTGTCCGATCTTTACAGGAAGGCCGGCCAGACATCCTGACCCCATGACGGGACGATCGCGCCCCGTTTCCCGAAGGCGGCACCCGGGGACAGAGGCCGATACGGCCTACCTTGCCGAAACCTATTTGACCAAATCTGCCGCGCAAGCCCCTGGCTTTAGACATGGGGTGAGCGGCAGCCGGATTGTTATTTGATACGGAACTTGTATAATGAACATATGTCAGAATATAAGATCACATACAAATCGAACAA
>DAIBSV010000038.1:0-5418 GCA_027415455.1 Nitrospirota bacterium
CTGGGATACATCTACGACCCGGAGCTCTACCAGAGCTGGCAGCGGGCTCTGGCCGAGGCCGAAATCGCCCATATCACCTTCCTTAGAAAATATCGGGTCTGGAAGGACGACCATCGGGTCATCTCGCTTCAGCGGGTCCAGATGGCCGAGGCCCGCTGGAAGGAGCGGGAAGCCCAGGCCGAATACTTTCACTCTCTTGTCCGCTACAAGACGATCGTGGCTCCCTTTTCCGGCATTGTCACCCACCGCTATGTGGATCCCTGGAACCTCGTCTCCCGGGGAACGGGAGGGACGACTCCCGCCCTTCCCATCATCAAGATCGAAGATGTCGATGAAATGCGCCTCTATGTCGGGGTTCCCGAACACTTCGTCCGGTTCGTCAAGAGGGGCCTGCCGACCGAACTCCGGGCCCAGGGCCTTCCGGGCCAGGTCTTCACGGCGCGTGTCACGCGATATGCCTTCCGCCTGAATCCGGAAACCCGCACGATGCGGACCGAGATCGATGTCGATAACCCCGATCATCTCCTTCAGCCGGGCATGTTTGTCGATGCTCGCATCCGTCTCCATGTCTATCCCCATGTTCTCTCCGTCCACCATATGGCGGTCATCGAGGAACGCCACGGAAACTTCGTCTATGTCCTCCGGCAGGGGAAAAAGGTCAAGCTTCCGGTGGTGGTCGGTATCCGGAACGGGGATTATAACGAAATACTCCAAGGGCTTGACGAGACGGAAACGGTACTTGTGAAGCTGCATAAGACAATTTTCTGAATCGAAAGATCAAGATCATCCCGTTTGGGCGGAAAAAGGGAGAGGTTTCATGTTTCTAGTCAAAATGTCGCTCAAGAGCCCCTATTCGATTGTCGCGATGGCCCTGGCCATCATCCTTCTGGGAGCCCAGAGCCTCTCCTCCATGAATGTTTCCATTCTTCCAAGGATTCCCCTGCCGGAGGTCGAAGTCCTGACCATCTTCCCGGGGATGAATGTCTACAATACCGAAATGGAAATTACCGAGCAGATGGAGCGCATCATTCTTCAGGCCCCCTTTATCCGCTCGATCAAATCGAACAGCCTGGTCGGCATCAGCCTGATCCAGGTTCGCTTCAAGTCGACCTATTCCCTGTCAGCTGCCGTTTCGATGGTGACGGCACTCGTCTATTCCTCCATGAAATATTTGCCGCCGGGAATTTTCCCTCCCATCATCATTCCGTTCGGGATTGCGGCCATTCCCATCGCCGACCTGGTCCTTTCCTCGAAAGAGCTCACCCAGATGCAGATGTACGATATCGGATATTACAATGTCCGGTCACAGATGGGGACTGTTCCAGGAGTGGCGGCTCCCCCCGTCTTCGGGGGGCTTTCGCGCCAGACCCAGATCTATGTGAACAATACCGCCCTTTTGTCCCGCGGCCTCACGATCTGGGATGTGGCCAGTGCGCTGAATCGCCAGAACATCATCTGGCCGGCCGGATATGCCAAGATAGGAACCCAAAACTATAACGTCTTCGTGAACGCCCTTCTGGGGAAGGTCAAGACGATCAACGACGTTCCGATCAAGGTCGAGCACGGGCAACCCGTCTATATCAAGGATGTCGGTGTCGCGAAGGACTCTTACCGCATCCAGACCAATCCGGTCCTGATCGATGGGAGAAAGTCGGTCTACATCCCCGTGCTCAAGCAGGCCGGAGCCAACACCATCAAGGTAATCGATGCCACAAGAGTGGCTATAAAATCATTTTACGGAATTCCAAAGAGCCTCAACATTTCCCTGATCTTCGACCAGTCGGTCTATATCCGGGATTCGGTGGCCTCCCTCGAACGGGAAGGACTCGTCGGGATCCTGCTGACCGCGGCCATGATCCTGATCTTTCTGGGGAATATCCGCTCAACCTTCATCATCATCACCTCCATTCCGCTCTCACTTCTGGTGGGGTTCGTCATGCTGAACGCCACCGGCCAGACGATCAACATCATGACCCTGGGAGGGCTGGCGCTGGCCATCGGTCGGCTGGTCGACGACGCCATCGTCGTTCTCGAGAACACCAACCGCCACCTCGAAATGGGAAAAGCGCCCGCCCAAGCGGCCCTGGACGGAGCCGGAGAGGTCGCCATGCCGGTGATGGCCTCGACGGTCGCCACCATGATCGTCTTCTCCCCCGTCCTCTTTCTCCTGGGCAAGGGGAAGTACCTCTTCACCCCGCTCGCCGCGGCCGTCGCCTATTCCATGATGGCCTCCTACTTCGTCTCGATGACACTGGTTCCGGTCCTTTCGTCGTGGTTCTTGAAACCCGAGTCCGCCTACAAGAACAGCCGGTCGCTCTTTCGCCGGGGGGTCAACCGGTTCAACGACATTTTCGACCGGTTCAGAAATCTCTACCGCAACTATCTGAAGATCGCCCTCCGCCACAGAGCCCCGGTCTCGATCCTCATCTTCCTGGCCTTTGTCGGCTCCTTCTTTCTGTTTGCCCGGATCGGATCGGAGTATTTTCCGCCCGACGACACCGGAGCCTTCATCATCCAGATGCGTCTTCCCGACGGCTCGCGCCAGGAGCTGACGCTGGCCGTCGCGACCAAGGTGGATGCGGCGATCCGGCGGATCATCCCTCCCAAGGACATCGAGCACATTGTCGCCAATGTGGGAGTCCGTATCGGATGGGATGCCATGTACACGACCAATCTCTGGACACACATGGCGTTCATTCTCATCCAGCTCAATCCTTCCAACGAGCGGAAGAGGTCGATGTGGGACTTCGAGCGCGAGCTCAGGCCCTACCTGGCCTCCCATTTTCCCAATGTCGAATTTGATTTCGAGTCCTCCTCGATCATCACCCAGATCCTGGCAGGCTCCGGCGAGGCGCCGATCGACATTCAGATCCTGGGACCGTCGTACCGGAAGCTGGGACGGATCGCCCACGACATTGCCAAGCAGATCCGCACCTATCCCGGAACGACGGACGTGCGTGTCAAGCAGAATTTCCATTTTCCGGCCTATATGGTGGATGTGGACCGGAACAAGGCCCAGTTTTTGGGAGTCTCCGAAGTCGATGCGGAACGGAGCATCATTACAAGTCTTGTGACGGACATGGCGATCGGAGAAAACTTCTGGGTCGACCAGTCCACGGGAAATCCCTACTTTCTGACGGCCCAGTATCCCGAGGACAAGGTCAATTCCATGGATGCCCTCTCCAATATCCTGCTCCGCCGCTACACGGGGCCGGATTTTTCGGAATCGGGGGCGAAGAATCCTCCGATCTACCTTCGCGATATTGCCGACTTCCACAGAATAACCGCCCCTCCGGCCATCTTCCATTACAATGTCGAGCGCGTGGTCGATGTTCTTGTGAATGTGACCCACGCTCCGGGGGTCTCCCTGGGCGGGGTGGGAGACCGGATTGACCGTTATCTGGCCCACTACAAATTTCCACATGGGTACACCTGGCGCGAATCGGGGATGCTGGCCTCGATGCACCGCTCCTTCGGTTCGATGGGCCTGGCGGTCCTTCTGGCCATGGCCCTGGTCTATCTGGCCCTGGTGGCCCAGTTTCAAAGCTTCCTCGACCCCTTCATCATCATGATGTCGGTTCCCTTTGGTCTCATCGGGGTCTTCGCTATGCTCTATGCCACGGGAACCGGGATCAACGTGGAGTCCCTGATCGGGGTCATCATGGATATCGGAATCGGAGTCTCGAACTCGGTGCTTTTAGTCGAGTTCGCGATCCGCCTCCGGGAGCAGGGGGCGCCCCTCTACCGGGCGGTGGTCGAGGCGGGAGCCACCCGCCTTCGTCCGATCCTCATGACGGCGATCGGAACGATCCTCGCCATGATCCCGACGGCGGTCGGGATGGGGGTCGGCTCCGGCGCCGAGGAACCCCTGGCCCGGGCCGTGATCGGAGGCCTCATGGTGATGACGGTCCTGACGCTCATCCAGGTTCCCATCTTCTTCGTCATTCTCCACACCTGGGAGGAAAAGTGGAAGGCCCGGAGAGCGGCGAGATAGAAAACGGGGGGGAATTTTTGGGGGAAACGGGAACCGGCTCCCATTCCCGGGAACCGGCGAGGATCGGCGAATGGGAGGGTGTCAGTCGGGGGAGACGAAGGGAAAGTCGGCCACGTCGAAGGACTGGCCCTCTCCGTCGACCAGGACCGTCCCCGGCTCCCAGTGGCCGCGTTTCACATACCCCAGCCCCACGAAGGCCCCGGCGGCCCGGGAAAATGCGAGCGATGTGGCGGTCCCGGCCTCGGAACCGTCAAGGGCCGAAAAAAGGGGCCGGGGGCAGGCGGTCCCGGCGAGGGTCGGGTTTTTCGACCGAAGGCCTGCGAGCTTCCGGGAGAGCTGGCCCTGGAACTTGAGCCGCGTGACCGGCTCCTGCCCCACGTAGCAGCCCTTGTTGTAGGAGACGGCGACGGCGTCGAGGCCGGCCTCGGCCGGAAAATGGCCTTCGTTCAGCTCGAATGGGGGAAGGGGAATGCCGCATTCGAGCCGGAAGACCTCCATCTCCCCGGGGCCAAGAACCAGGCCGCCGGACGAAAGCACCCTGTTCTCGAGAACCCGGACGGTTTTTTCGAAGGAGTCCCGGGGAATCCAGAGATCGATCCAGGGTCCGGCCTCCCGTTCGAAGGCGAACCGGTGGGGATGGAGAAAGGCGAATCCGCCTCCCGCGAGGGTCCGCAGACCGTCCTCGGCCGGATCGGTCGAAAAGAGAGGGGTCGCGAGCGCCGGGGCCTCACGGCCGACCAGGGTCAGACTACGGAATTCTTCCGTCAGGGACCGGATCGTGGCCTTCGTCCGGAAAAACAGGTATTTTTTGAGATGGGCCACGAAGTCCTCCTCTTTTCCTGCGGAGGGAGAAAGAAGGATGTCTTCGGGCCGGGCGGCGATCCAGGCGTCGAAGAGAATGCGGGCCTTGGGATTCAGAAAGAATCCGTAACGAATGGATCCGGCGGGCTGGGTCGCCACGTCCTGGCAGATGAGCCCCTGGAGAAAGGTCACGCGGTCCTCTCCGGAGACGGAGAAAAGAGGGCGGGGAGAGTCGGGAACGAAGAGTCCGGCGTGCGTGTGGGCCGGACGGGTATCGACAGGCTGAGTGGTCATCGGCGTATGGCTCCTGGATAGGGAGTCCCGGATGAGATCCGGGCGTTGTCGTCTGGTTTCGTGAAATCGTCCTTTGCTGATATTAGGGAGACGAATCGAATGGTGTCAATGACTGCAAAATATGGAACGGCGACCGGGGATGGAGGGTCCGCCGATGAGTGATCCGGAAATCCCTTCCGCGGCGAGCCCGGGGGCCGACCACCCATCCGGAGAGGACCATGAATCGTTCCGGCCGGAATGGCGCGAGGAAATCGACCTCACCGATGTCCATCTTTCTCCGCTCGCCAGGCGGATCGTTCTGGTCGTCTTCGCCGTCCTGATCGTCGGGC
>DAIBSV010000038.1:5515-13554 GCA_027415455.1 Nitrospirota bacterium
CCCCAGCCCCTTCAGACGGTCCAGGTCCTGCCGGTCCGGCTCCGGACGCTCCACCACAAGGTGACGATCCCGGCCGGGATCGAGTCCTTCCGCAAGGCCGTCCTGTATGCCCATGTCCCCGGCTATCTCAAGATCCTGAACGTCGACAAGGGGGATTACGTGCACCAGGGCCAGGTGCTGGCCTACATCCAGGATCCGGAGCTCTACCAGACCTATCAGCGGTCGATCGCCCGCGTCCGCATCGCCGACCTCACCTACCACCGGATCAAGAGGGTCTGGCTCGACCACCCGGCCCTCATTTCGAAGGAGCGGGTCCAGCAGAAGCTGGCCGTCTACCTGAAGGCGGTCGCCGAAATGCGCCACGAGGAGGCGCTGATCTCCTACAAGACCATCGCCGCCCCCTTCGACGGCATGATCACCCACCGCTATGTGGATCCCGGAAAGCTGATTTCCGAGGGGACCAACGCCACCGCGACCGCCCAGCCGATCGTGACGCTCGAGAAGGTCGACACCCTGCGGGCCTACGTCTGGGTCCCGGCCGACGTGGCCCCCCAGATCCGCCGCGGGCAGAAGGTCGAGGTCCATTTCGCGGGCCTCCCCCATCAGACCTTCTGGGGCCGGGTCACCCGCTACGACTTCGCGGAAAACCAGAGGACGCGCACGATGCGGACCGAGGTCGACATGGAGAATCCGGGATTCGTCATCCATCCCGGCATGTACGGAAAGTTCACCTTTTACCTCCAGCGCTACCCCGACGCGATCCTGATCCCGGGAATGGCCGTCATGGCCCGTCGGGACAAGCCCTATTCAGTCATGATCGTCAAAGGCGGGAAGGCCCTTGAGGTCCCGGTGACGCTGGGGATCGACAACGCCAAGTGGGTCCAGGTCCTCTCGGGCCTGTCTGCAGGCGACCAGCTGGTCATGGCCGGCAAGTGGCATGTCCATTCGGGGGAAAAGGTCCGGGCCGTGCCGTACAAGCCGGTGCCGTTCCGGCCGGCCCGGCAGCTGTAATACGGTTTCGCGCCCGGGTGTCTTGAGATCCGGGCCCCAAAGGAAGGACAGGAGGGTATGCTCTTTGTGAATAAACACACCCATGCAGGAAAAAATTCGGGGCTGTCCGGCAGGAGCTTCTCCGAATTTCGGGTGAAGCGAAAGTGGCTCTGTCTCTTTGTTCTTTTGGGGCCGCTCCTGGGTCTTCCCCCCTTGGCCTATTCGGAAAACAGTACCGTGATCTCCTCTTCGGAGGTTCCCCCCGGGACCCTTTCCGTAGACGAGGCGGTCCATTTTGGCCTGACCCACCATCCGAAG
Organism: Nitrospirota bacterium; assembly: GCA_027415455.1. Next base: position 6,824 of record DAIBSV010000038.1, read on the forward strand.
CTCTTCTGGTTTTCCCATGCCGTCAAGAAACAGGGGGCGAAGGTCAAGGTGTCGAAGTCCCACTTCTTCCCCCATGTCGGGGCCGGAGCCCTCTATGGAATTGCCAACCCCGGACTGGGCAACGAGTTCGTCAACAATCTGAACTTCGTGACTCCGGTCTTTCCAATGGATTACGCCAAGATGGGTCCCCTTGCGTCCCCCAACGAATCCATGGGGCTCGCGACGATCGGGGTCAATCAGCTTTTGCTCGACTTCGGAAAATTCGAACACCGGGTCAAGCAGAGGCTCGCGGGTAAGCGTGCCTCCGAATTCTGGCTCTACAGCCAGGAGGCCTGGGTGATCCTTCAGGTGAAGGAGGCCTACTATCATGTCCTTCTCGACCGGAAGCTGATCGAGGTCTACCAGAAAAATCTCGAACAGAGAAAACTCGTGAAGAATCTGACCAAGGCCCTCTACCAGTCGGACTATCGCTCCCAGCTCGACTACGACCTGGCCCAGGTCGACTACGAAAAGGCCCGGGCCTTACTTGAGTCCGAGAAGGACGACCTCGTGGCGCAGATCTCCCATTTAAACGACGCCATGGGGCTGGGTCAGGCCGGACGCTCCGACTACACTCTCACCGGCCGCCTGGGTCATGTGTCGGAGGTTTTGCCGGGAACCGACGACGCCATCACCCGGGGCCTGACCTACCGCCCCGAGATCAATGCCTTCAGAAATCTCTTCAAGCAGGACAAGGAACGGACACGCTATGAGCGGGCGCAGCATTATCCCCTGATCTCGGCCTTCGGCAGCTACGGTTTCATGGGAAATCTGGTGACCAACAACAGCTATTCTCCCGGATTGTGGTCCGGCGGGGGAACGATCACCATTCCCATTTACACGGGGGGAATGATCCGCGGTCTGACGGAACGGGCCCACGAGAAGGCGCGTGAACGCCAATACGGGATATCCGACTGGTCCCATAATATCCGCTATCAGGTCGTCCGGGCCCGGGCCCGGACCCAATCGGACCTGGCGGATATCCGGGCCTACACCGAGGCGGTGAAGGAGGCGAAGCTGGCGCTGGTCCTGGCCAACAAGCGCTATTCCGCCAACCTCATCTCCATCGTCGACCTCACACTTGCCGAGGTCTATCTCCTCAACACCGAAGCGGCTCTGGCCACCTACCAGTACCGCTACCAGGTCGACCGGGCCACGCTCAGGTTCGCCGAAGGAGTCGACTACCTGAACTATCTTCCCGACGTCCGGAAGAAGGTCGCAGGTCGTGATCCCGTGAAGGAATGACGGGTTGACCGGATTTTGCCCCTCTTGCTATTGTTGACCGAAGGCGCAGGTTGGAAGAGGGCCTGGGGAGAGTTTATCGTGAAGGGGGAGGATTGCGCGTGGAGAAGGTGATCATACTGGGAACGGGACCGGCGGGACTGACGGCCGCCCTTTACACGGCGCGGGCCTTTCTGTCGCCGCTGGTCCTGGAGGGACCCCAGGCGGGGGGGCAGCTTACGATCACGACCGAGGTCGAGAACTTTCCGGGATTCCCGGACGGGATCACCGGGCCCGAGCTGATCGAGCGGATGCGGGCCCAGGTTCTCCGGTTCGGGGCCAGAATCGAGCAGGCGGTAATCGACCGCGTCGAGCGGCGCGACGGCGGGGGCTTCCGGGTGACGACCGACGAGGGAAAGATCTACGAGAGCTGGACCGTGATTGTCGCGACCGGAGCCTCGGCCAAGTTCCTGGGGCTTCCCTCGGAGAAAGCCCTGATGGGGGCCGGCGTCTCCGCCTGCGCCACCTGCGACGGATTCTTTTTTCGGGACAAGGAGGTCGTCGTGGTGGGGGGCGGGGACACGGCGCTGGAGGAGGCCCTTTTCCTGACCCGATTTGCCACGACCGTGACCGTCATTCATCGCCGGGACACCCTGCGCGCCTCCAAGATCATGCAGGAGAAGGCCTTCGAAAATCCGAAGATCTCCTTTCTCTGGAACAAGGATATCCTCGAGGTCCTCGATGTTTCGAAGCAGCAGGTGACCGGGGTCCGGATCCGGGACACGAAGACCGGGGAGGAGTCGATCCACCCCTGCAGCGGCTTCTTCGTGGCCATCGGCCACAGCCCCAATACCGGATTTCTTCACGGTCTGGCCGAGACGGACTCCGTGGGGTATCTGAAGACGGTCTCCGGCGCAAAGACCAGCGTCCCGGGTCTCTTCGCGGCGGGAGACGTCTCCGATCCCGTCTATCGCCAGGCGATTTCTGCGGCGGGATCCGGATGCATGGCGGCGATCGATGCCGAACGCTATCTCGAGTCCTCCGGGGTGGAAAAGAGGTAGCGTCCCTTGAATCTTCTCAAAATTTTCGCGCTGGGGCTCTTTATGGGGCTTGTCTACCTGGGGGGGGACCTCATCGCGAACAATGCCGCCTTCATCAACACGCCGGGGCCGCTGGCGCGTCTCCATGTCTATTTCACCCTTAACCGGGCCTGGACGACGGGCGGGTATCCTCTTCCGGAGGTCCATTCCCGCGTGTTCTACGGGGATACGGCCAAACTGGATGCGAACATCCGGTCAGCCATCGGGCATTTTCCCGGATGGAGGATCGAAAGGAAGGACGGAAGCCATCTTCTGATCCGGGTGGCCCCCTCCTTCTGGCATCATGGTTCCCGGATCGAGGTGACGCTTTCACCTGTCAGGGGAGGTCTCCGGTTGGACATGGTGGCGACTTCCCTCTCGACGTTTCCCGATCTGGGGGCCGACCGGAACGACATCCTGAACCTGTTTCACGAAATCGGAGACGAAAATGCCATTCATCCCCCGGTCTGACCGGAAATCATTGCTGACGGCCCTTCTTTTGGGAGGGCTCCTGTACGGATCTCCCGTTCTGGCCGCTCCTTTGCCCGGCTCTGGAGAGGCCTCTCCAGGACCCGTGACCCAGTATTCCTCCCTGGCCCTTCCGGTCAGCAATTTCGGATTCCGTGGAATCGCCCGTGACAAAGGGGGCGCCCTCTTTGTCGCCTCCTCCCTCAGAAACGGGATCTATGTCCTGCCGCCCTCCTGCCGGAGCGAGGACTGCGCGACCCTGATCCGGCTCGCCCCATCGCTGGGAGATCCGGGGGATGTGGTGGCCGACCCGGAGCGGGGCGGCGCCTATGTCCTGCTCCGACTGGGGGACCGGGTGACGTATGTTCCTCCCCGCTGCCTGTCGGAGTCATGCCTCCGGACCTTTCTTCTTCCGGAACGGCCGTCCTATCCCTTCCGGGCGGTCTACGACGCCGGAAGGCACAGTCTGGCCGTTCTGGACCGTCTGGCCAACCGGGTGGTCTTCGTGTCCGGAGACTGCTCCGGCCGCCATTGCCTTTCTTTCTTCCGGCTTCCGGCTTCCGGGCCTTCTTCGGGTCTCGCCTACGATCCGAAGCGGGGGGATCTCTGGGTGACATTCGGCCATTCGGGATCGATCGTCCGGATTCCGGGCAGCTGCCGCAAAGCCTCCTGCGCTGTCACCTATCCCGCCTCCGTGACAGGAGAGGCGCCCTCTGCCCCGGTGGTCTCCTCTTCCGAAGACCGCCTCTATCTTTCTCTCAGGAAGGGCTCGGCCCTGGGGTGGATCGATCTCGGAAAGAATCCCTCCTCCCTTCACATCCAGGAGCTCGAGCCGACATCGGGATCCATTTCCCGGCTCGCCGCCCTTCCCTCCGGCGGCGTCTTCCTCGTCACCGGCGGGGCCCTTCCCCACGCCGGATACTTCCGCCCCTCGAAAGATTGTCCGGAAGGCTGCTTCGACCTTCGTCTCTTTCCTCTTCCAAACGGAACTCCGGTCTCCCTGTCGCCGGGGGGGCGGAAGGACCTCTGGATGACAGTCGACGATCGGGATGCCCTGTTCCGGATGAGCCTGGCCTGTGACCGCAGGGCCAGCACCCTGTCGAAGGCCTGCGTCGGCAAGGTGCCCTTCGAGAAGATCGAAACGCTCTACCATTCCCGGTACCATCAGGAGATCCAGGTCCCCCAGGAGCCCTCCCCCGACCTCTCCCATCCCTCCGACTGACGGGGCGGGGGCGTCCGGAGAATTCTCCTTGCGATCCGGGACCGGGACAGTGTTTCAGAACCCCGAACCGAAAGGAGATCCTCCATGCTCTCGAAAAAACGCTCCCTTGCGACACTCTCTCCCGAAGAACGCCTTCTCTCCGTCACCTACGGGAGCCGGGCCTTCTCCCGGGAGATTCCCCGCTTCGAAATCCCGGAGGAGGGGATGCCGGCCGAGGCGGCTTACCGTCTCATAACGGATGAACTGAATCTTGATGGCAATCCCGCCCTGAACCTCGCCACCTTCGTCACCACCTGGATGGAGCCCGAGGCCGAAAAGCTGATCGGCGACACCCTCAACAAGAATCTGGTGGACCAGGAGGAATATCCCCAGACCGGGGTGATCCAGGAGCGGGCTGTGAACATCCTGGCCCGCCTTTTCAACGCCCCGAGGGGGGAGTCCGGGGTCGGGACGGCGACGGTCGGCTCCTCGGAGGCGATCATGCTGGCCCTTCTCGCCCACAAGACGGCCTGGAAAAAAGCGCGTCTCTCCCGGAGCCTTCCCGACGACCGGCCGAACATCGTCGTCTCGAGCGGCGTTCACGTGGTCTGGGAGAAGTTTGCCCGGTATTTCGAGGTCGAGCTTCGAAAGCTTCCGATGGCCGGGGAGCGCTACACCCTCGATCCGGAGGCGGTGGCGGAGGCGGTGGACGAGCGGACGGTCTGTGTCGGGGCGATTCTGGGAACGACCTATACGGGCCACCTCGATCCGGTGGCGGAGATCGACCGGGTCCTTTCGGAAATCAAGGCGAAAAAGGGATGGGACATCCCCCTTCACGTCGACGGGGCGAGCGGCGGTTTCGTCCTCCCCTTCCTTAAGCCCGACCTCGTCTGGGATTTTCGTCTCCCCCACGTCCGCTCCATCAACGTCTCCGGCCACAAGTACGGCCTGGTCTATCCCGGGATCGGCTGGCTCCTTTTCAGGGAAGGAAAGGATCTTCCCGAGGAGCTGGTCTTCCGGGTCAACTACCTGGGAGGCGAGGAGTCGACCTACACCCTGAATTTTTCCCGGGGAAGCTCCATGATGCTGGCCCAGTATTACATGCTCCTCCGGTTGGGACGGGAGGGGTACCGGCGGATCCATGCCGTCTCTCTCTCCAACGCCCGCCTCCTTTCCAAGAGGCTTTCGGAGGACCGCCGTTTCCGGGTGGTCGGCCCGGCGGACCATCTTCCGATCGTGACCTTCTCGGTTGCTCCCGACGCGGGATTTTCCGAGACCGGCCTGTCGGAGAAGATCCGGGAGCGGGGATGGATCCTTCCCGCCTACACGTTGCCTCCCGATCTCACCCACCGGTCGGTCCTCCGGGTGGTGGTGAAAGAGAACTTCAGCCGGGACATGGTCGACCTTCTTATTGCGGATATAGACCGGGCGGCGCGCGCCCTCTCCGGATCGGGGACCCCGGGGCGCAAGGCACGTCATCGCCCGGCAGTCTGCTGAATTTTTGGCGCCGGGCCTTGCCACGATCGTAAGGAGATTCGGATTTGCTGGAATTCCAGGATGAAAATTTATCTCCCCGCCACGACCGGGGGGTGATCACCCTGATCATCAGTATCGCCGCCCTGGTTTTTCCCTTGGGACGTTGATCAGCGACGTGATCAGAAACCGCAACCTCCTGATCCACGATCTTCAGGTCGACGGGCAGGTCTTTCATCAGACCCTCATCCGGCTCAACCGGTTGCATTGCCTGCCGGATCGTCCTGCAGGGGAGATGCGGGAGGGAAGGTGCGGAGAGTCCTCCTTTTTCGCGCCGGTCTCCAACGCCCGTGGGCGGGAGATTCTTCTCCAGCGGGCGGAATCCCTCGAGGGACGCATCGAAATCCTTCTCAAAAAAACTCAATATGCCCGAATTCGGGTATATCACGCCCGTCGACTACCGGATTCTGGCCAAGGAGGAGATCCGGGATCTCAATTTCGAAAAGGCAAAGGTTTTCATCGGCAAGGAAGTCCGGGAGATTGCGGTCTACCGGGGGCATCCGGGATACGTTCTCCGGTCGATCCACGCCGATCTCATGGAGGGATGGTACCGGGAGATTCTGGAAGGGAAAAAAAAGGGCCCTTCGAAAGGGGCTCTGTATTTCCAACGGGCGCTGGCCAAGGCACAGAGCCAGATTCGGGTTCTGCCGGTCAGGAACTATATGGTGATCTTCATCCTTCAGGAGGAGGGTTGCGCACGATGGATCGGACAAAGTCTTTTCTATGCCGCTGTCTCCGGAACGGGGGAGATCGATCCCTTCAGACAGTCCAGGGAGATCCTCGCCAACGAACCACAATCCGTTAAGCTTCTTCATCCGCTCAGGAACAATGCCGTTCTCTTCTCTTCAGGGAAGAGGCCGGTTGTCCTCTCGGCATGCACGGAGCTCTTCGACGAAATATGAGCCCTCCCCGGCGTTTCCCGACGGCGCCGGGTTCGGCGAAGGGACGTTTCACAGGCTCTACGGGCCACCTGTTCCTGAATACGGATGTCCGGAGATCGGATCGGAGATTTTGCGCACCGGACTTTCCGCTCCAACCCGCTCTCTTCGATTGTCAACGAAGGTGGAGATCGTGGCCCTATTCGACAGACACGGCTCTCTTCCCCGACGATTCTAGCAAAGCAAAAAATTGTTGCAATGAAAAACACGCCTTTTTTTTAAATAATTTTAAGACTTATGTTTACGATTATT
>DAIBSV010000390.1 GCA_027415455.1 Nitrospirota bacterium
TAGAGGAGGGATCCAGGGAGAGGCGGAGAGCCCGGAGGCTCTTCCGCCAGAGCGATTCGACGGAGGTCCGTTCATGGAGGATCTTTCGTCGGGTCGAAGGAGAAAACGAATGGAGTGAGTGGATCGATCGGTCGGCCTTGAGGGCTTTTCGCAGGGCGTCCAGAAAACGGGAGCCATCTTTTTGAAGGAGAAACATCCGGGCTTTTTCCCGCTCGGACTCCATCCTGAAGGCGGCCCTCCGGTCCGCTCGGGAAAGTTCTCCGAGAAGCGACTGTTCGTAGCTTCTGGGCACTTTCAAAAGAATATAAAGGGAGGTGCGGTGGAGGTAGGGTCGGTCCTGGCTTTCCTTATAAGTGCGGATCCATCGGTCGGCAATGGAGGGGGCCTCATTGTCTGATCCCAGACGAAACCATGTCTCCTTTTCGGAAGGAGTCAGGCGATAGCCGTCCTTTGCCAGGGCTTGGGAAAACTGATCGAAAGCCTCCGAAAGGGCCTTCGCCAGGGCAGCGGACGATGTGTGTGCCTTTCGGGCATGGCCCGAAAACCAGAGCGACTCCGGGGATGCGGGCGGGAGATGGTTCACGAAGAGAGGTCTGTTCGGCGGATCCTGGGCGATGAGGAGGTCGGGGGGGGATGAGGAGAAAGACGGAAAAAAAGTGCAGGAGCAGAGGGAAAAAAACAAAAAAGGCACAAGCAGCATGGGATTCCGCCTTGCAGAATCCCTTGAGGAGTCAGTCACCAATGAGGGACTTCTCAGACGGATGAGGGTTCGCCGATCCGGCCCTGCTCTTCGGGACCGTCGGTTCCTGCTGTATAGAATCGGAGCGGAGATGTCTTCGACAGATCCCCGAGGAAGGGGGCCATGAAGTTCCATGAGTTCTCCACTTCGTCGTTTCGGGCGAAGAGTGTGGAATCTCCGACGATGGCGTCATGGAGGAGACGTTCGTACGCTTCAGGGGATTTTGCGCGGTAGGCCTGCTGGTAGGAAAAGTCCATCTCGACGGGATCGATCACGAAGGAACTCCCGGGCCGCTTGATCCCGAACCGGAGGGAGATCCCCTCGTTTGGCTGGATCCGGATGATCAGTTCGTTGGGAACGGTCCCGGGCGATCCAGCCAGACGGAAGAGGGCGAATGGAAAGTCCTTGAAGATGATCCGCACCAGAGTCTCCCTCCGGGACATGCGTTTCCCGGCCGTCAGGAAGAAGGGGACTCCGGCCCACCGCCAGTTCTGGATCTCGACCCTCATCCGGACGAAGGTGGGGGTTTCGGAGAGGGGAGGGATCTTGGGTTCGTTCCGGTAGCCCGGGACGGGAACGCCGTCGACCTCCCCCACGGTGTACTGGCCCCGGACGATCGTCCGGGGAATATCTTCTGTCCGGATCGGTTTGAGTGAGCGGAGAACCTTGACCTT
>DAIBSV010000391.1 GCA_027415455.1 Nitrospirota bacterium
AAGATCGCTGGTCGGTTTGGAGAGACCGGGGGATCCGTTTTTTCCTGGCTCCTCCCTATCCCTACCTCGAATTTCTCGGGGACCAATTGCGGAACCGCAATCTTCCCATCGGGATCATGGCCCAGAACATGTGCGCCTTCGAAAAGGGGGCCTACACGGGGGAGGTCAGCGCGGCCATGCTGAAGGATCTTGGAGTCGACGGGGTTCTTTTGGGCCATTCGGAGCGGCGCCAGTACTTCGGAGAGACCGATTCGGCGGTGGCGGAGAAGACCTCCCGGGCTCTTTCCCTTGGTCTTCTGCCCGTCGTCTGTTTCGGGGAAACATGGGAGGAGCGGGAGGCCGGAAGCGGCTCCGAGGTCTGGACCCGGCAGGTCGGACCGGTTTGGGAAAGAGTCGTGAAGGCGCGCAGCGAAGGAATCGGGATTCCCGTCTATTGGGCCTATGAACCGGTTTGGGCCATCGGGACGGGACGAACGGCCGTCCTCGACGATATACGGGAGGTTTCCCGCCATCTTCGGAAGGACTTCGGAGAGGAGGTCGCTTCGGGGCTCCTCTACGGAGGGTCGGTCAACGACGACAGTGTTTCAGGACTCTGCGAAAAGGGGACGGTCCACGGATTCCTGGTGGGAACGGCCTTTCTCGAGCCCAAATGCGTTCTTCGGATTTTTGACCGTCTCTTCGGGAGTCGCTGAAGGCTTTTGACCGATGTGTCTTGTGATATTCAATCATTCAAGGAAGGAACCGCTTCATGAGCATCTTCATCACGATCATTCATGTCCTGACCTCTCTTCTTATCATCGCCGCCGTTCTTCTGCAGTCCGGAAAGGGAGCGGAGACCGGCGTCATGATCGGTGGCTCCAGCCAGTCGATGTTCGGAGCGAGGGGAGCCACGCCTTTTCTGACCAAGGTGACGGTCGTCCTAGCGACCATCTTCATGGTGACCTCCCTGTCGCTGGCCCTGATCAAGCAGAACACCGTCGGATCCTCGCTCCTTCTCAACGCTCCGATCCAGGCCCTTCCCGCCCCCCCGGCTCCCGTCAAGACTCCGGCTCCGATCCCTTCCCCGAAAAAACCCTGACGGGTTTTGGGTCGAATTGGGACTCCGGCTTTTTGTCGCGTTGCTCCTTGCGCTCCTCCCCTCCTGTTCCCGGGGAGGGGTGTCGGGAGCTGACCGAGTCTTTTCTCTTGTTCCCCGCTCGACTCCGCTTCACGGCCATCTGACCTTCGACATTCTCTCCGATCCGAAAACCTTCAATCCGGCTTTGGCCCAGGAAACGACCAGTACCCAGGTATTGGGCTATCTCTTCCGGGGTCTGACGCGGGTCTCACCCTATGACGGCCGGATCAGGCCGGATCTGGCTTCCCGCTGGACGATTGATCCCTCCGGTCTGAAGGTGACTTTCCGTCTCGAAA
>DAIBSV010000392.1 GCA_027415455.1 Nitrospirota bacterium
TCATCGTGATCCCGGTGCGTGTCGTGACGCTGACCAGCCGCCTGATCCTCCGAATCCTTCGCGTCGCTCCCGGACCTTCTTCCTATCCGATCAGTCCGGAGGAACTCGAACTGCTCCTTAAAGAGGGGGGTGAGCACGGAACCATCAATCGCACCGAGCAGGATCTGATCCAGAGCGTCTTCAAATTCACGGACATCTCGGTTCGCGAAGTGATGGTGCCACGGGTCAGAATGGTCACCCTTCGGACGACAATGGGCCTCTCCGACATCCAGGCGGTCTTCTCGGAACACCGCTACTCGCGGTATCCGGTCCTCCGGGGCGATACCGATGAAGTCGTCGGAATCCTCTATTACAAGGATCTGGTCGACATCCTGACCGAGAGCTCCCCCTTCCGGATCGAGCGGATCCTCCACACCCCCTATTTCGTTCCGGAATCCATGAAGGTTCCCCATATCCTGAAGGAGATGCAGAAGAGGCGGACACAGATCGCCCTCGTTTTAAACGAGTACGGGGCCCTCGACGGCCTCGTGACGATGGAGGACCTCCTCGAGGAAATCGTAGGCGAGATCGAGGACGAATCGGACGAGATCGCCAAGCCGGTCGAGCGTCTCCGTGACGGGTCCTACCTCGTGGACGCCTCCCTGTCGGTGCGCGATCTGTCGGAAGATTACGGGATCCCGATTCCCGAGGGAGAAGACTACGAGACCCTTGCGGGCTTCGTGCTCTCACAGCTTCAGACGATTCCCCGCGGCGGGGAATTCTTCTTCGTCAAGAACATGAAACTGACCGTCGTCGAGATCGACCGGCAACGGGTCGCCCGCGTGAAGGTCGAGTTTCTGGACTCCCAGGAACCCCCTTCGGGTCAGACGGTCTCCCGAGTCCCAAACGGAGGTCGCCCTTGAAAAAACTCTTTGATTCCCCTCTTTCCAAAATTCTCTTTTCTCCCATCGGGCTCATGATCGTCGTCGGCCTCGCGGGCGGCCTCTTCGTGGCGGATCTTTTCCGGGGAATCGCGGAACGACAGGCCCCTCCGGCCCAGATGACCACGGGACCGCTCAACGCCTCCCAGGCGCCACTCGCCTACTCCGATACCTATGCACCCGTTTCCGACAACAAGGTCATCGGCTTCACCGCCGAGAAGCTTCTCGAAAAGGACGGCAAGACCTATATCGATCTTCTGATCCGATTTCACCGCCATCCCGAATATAACGACTACCAGGTCGGGGCGTATGAGCCTCCCAGCCTGGTGGACAAAAACGGAAATCTCCTTCTGGGAACGGCGGAGTTTCCGGCGGACCATCACTTTGCCGGAGGAGAAACTTTTCGAACCCTCCTGACCTTTCCCGGAAGGCCCGCCTCCTATCCTGTCACCCTCTCCCTCTTCGTTGGAGAGCGCTTTGCCGGACAGTACC
>DAIBSV010000393.1 GCA_027415455.1 Nitrospirota bacterium
CATCTCCCGGTCGTCGTATTCCCGGGAAAGAGCGCGGACCCGATCCGCGAAGGAGACGTCGAAGCGCGGCGGGAACTGGAACAGAAAGTAGGAAATCCTCGATCCGAGAGGACTCAGGCGTTCCCTGAACCGGGAAAAGATCTCTCTTCCCTTTTCGTTCAGCAGGTGGGCGTGGGTCACGCTCCGGGGAACCTTCACGGTCCAGTCGAGCCCCTCGCCCACCCGGGACCAGTCGGCCACCTGCCGCTCCGAGGGGAAACGGTAGAAGCTCATGTTGAGCTCGATGGCGTTCAGGCCGCTGTTCCGGACATACCAGGAGAGGCTCCGGTCCGCGTTCCACCCATAGGACCAGCCGGAAGTCCCGACAAGAATCCGGATCCCGTCCTTCACATCCTCCTCCCGCACGGGAGATGAAAGGAGCGTTGAAATGTCCTCACCTGTCCTTGTCCGGATCGTCTCCGGAAGAGCGGTCGTCGAAGGCCTTCTCGAAATCCCGCCAAACCCCGCGGGAGTGGTCCTGTTCGCCCACGGGAGCGGGTCCTCCCGCCATTCGCCGCGGAACAACTATGTGGCAAAAGTTCTCCGGAACGCGGGAACTGGAACCTTGCTGATGGATCTTCTGACACCCACCGAAGACGAGGATACCGCCGCCCGCTTCGACATCGGCCTTTTGACCGAGCGCCTGGTCGACGCCGTCCGGTGGCTCAGAAACAGCCCCTCGGCCGGGAATCTCCCCCTGGGTCTCTTCGGAGCCAGCACCGGAGCGGCCGCCGCCCTCGAATCCGCCGCGATCCTCGGCCCGGACGTCGGGGCCGTGGTCTCCCGGGGAGGCCGTCCCGACCTGGCCAGTCCCCGTTCGCTTGCCCGGGTGTCGGCCCCGACCCTTCTTCTGGTGGGCGCCAAAGACAGCGAGGTCGTCCTGATGAACCGTCAGGCCTTCGCTCTTCTCCAGTGCGAAAAGAAAATGATCCTTGTCCCCGGAGCCACACATCTGTTCGAAGAACCGGGAACGCTCGAAGAGGTTGCGAGGCTGGCGGCCGAATGGTTCACCGGGCACTTTTCCCGGCCCGCCGAAGAGCGGCCTCGACCTCCGCATCCGTGACCTGGGGAAAATCGGCGTAAAACTCTCCGACGGCCTGGAAATATTCGGGAACTTCGAGACAGACCGTTTCATCGGCCAGAGGACGGATTTTCTCCAGCGTGTCTTCCGGCGCGACCGGAACGGCACAGACAAGAAGGAGCGGCTTCTTTTCACGGATGGAATGCAGGGCGGAAATCATGGTGGCCCCGGTCGCGAGACCGTCGTCCACGACGATCACGACACGGCCGGAAGGGTCGAGGGGCGGCCGGAGAGGCGTGTAACGCTCCCGTCGCCGCCGGATCGTCTCGAGCTGGATCTTCTTTTCCG
>DAIBSV010000394.1 GCA_027415455.1 Nitrospirota bacterium
CGAAGAAGGGCCAGCGGGTATAGATCTCGTCGATCCGGTGTCGAAGCCGAATCTCTTCCGGAGAGGGCGCCACGGGTTTGTAGTAAAGGACCGATCGGGACACCCCGCAGAGATCCCACTGACACGCTCGACATGGCTCAGATCATCCCGGATTTTTTTTCAACCAGTTGATCTGCGTTGAAAGCCGACCGATCTCCTGATAGAGACCTTCGATCTTTTTCTCATAGGCCGCCTTGAGATCATGCTCCCGGTTGTCCGGTGCAAAGACCTGGGGAAGGCTCTCGATCGCCTGCTTTTTCCAGCGAACCAGAAGGCTGTGATGAATCCCGTATTCCGACGCCAATTGACTCAACGTCTTCTCTTCTTTGAGAAGTTCAAGGACAACCTGAGCCTTTTGTTCCGGTGTGTGATGTTTGCGAATCGCCGTTGGCATTGTGCTTAAATCCTCCGTTTTTTGTTCGGATTTTGCCAACCATTATAGTCTTGCCCGTGCCCGCTGTTCCTGTCCGTCATCCAGACCCAGTGAGTCCGGATGGCGCCGTCCCTCTGTCAGAGGCCCCTTCGTCCCCGCGCTCCGGCCCGATCCGCGTGTCGCCATGACGGGCATAATGCGCCATGCACTGAGTCACAAGGCCTCTCTCGTTGAACGCCATGACCTCGCAAGCCGGAGTCTCATTGACGGAGGTATAGAAAATCGCCACGCTGTTCATTCCGGCAAAGGCCCTCTGGAAGACGAATCGCAGATCGGGATAAAGAGCGAGCCCCTTGGCGAAATAGGACCTCAATCTCTCCCGGCCCCGGATCTCCCCCGATGGATCCCCCAGAATTTTCGCAATGAGGGGAGAACGAAAGACGATGGATTCGTCGTAATGGTCCATGATCGCCTCCAGATCGTGAGCGTTCCAGTCCCGTATCCAGTTCTGGGCAAACGCCTCGGCGTCGAACTTCTCCCGCATCTTCGCTCCTCCCGACCGATTCAAACCCTATTCAATAGCCTGGGACGCCGGGGATTTCTGACCGGTCCGTCCTCTCAGGATCGAAATCCTGGGAACGCACTCCAATCCCCTGCAGGGCACCGCTCCGAAATCCTGTTTTCGATGTTGGCGCGCACCGAAGCCCATTCGTCGTCCGTCACCGAATAGACGACCGTATTTCTCCACGACCCGTCCCGCCGGCGGGCGTGCTTGCGAAGATGCCCCTCTTCGGTCGCGCCAAGCGAGAGGAGAGCTTTGCGGGAACGGAGATTGAGATCGTCGGCGGTAAATTCACTTGGGTAATCCCTCACCTCTGGTGGGGGACTCACACGCTTTGAGAATTCCGGGATTGCTATTAAGGTCTCTGCTCAAACCCTCGAGATCAGAATTTCGCCCCCCATCTTTCGTTTTTCTTGGGG
>DAIBSV010000395.1 GCA_027415455.1 Nitrospirota bacterium
TCCCACCTTCCTGATCCGAATAACAGCACTCATGCTTCTCCTTTTCTGCCTGTCCTCTTTCAAGCACTGATCACTCCAGACTCGCCCCCCTCTCTCTCAGGGGGTCCCGGGCGATGATGATGGCGTCACTCCCTTTGTCGGGGCACTCTTGGAGATGGCTGGGGCCACGGGGATCTCCAATGAGGAAAATCGTCCGTAAACATCGCGCAGAGAGAGGCGAAGCCGTCCCCCCGAATCGGATGTCTGGAAAAAAACCCACCCGGAGGTCCTTCCATTGGGAGGGAAAACAGTCGGAAGACCAAGGCGCACAAGACGCCCGAGCTTCGACCGGCTCCGCTCGACAAGATCCTGGTTCATCAGGGCTTCCGAGGCGGTTCCCCCCGAGGAGATGTAGCGATATCCCAAAAGGCGGACTTCGGGGCCCGGGTTGGTCACGACCAGATGGATGGCAAGGATCGGAACCGTCGATCGCTGGCCGGGGGCTCCGCCGGAGTCGACGGACAGTTCCTGGGCCCTTGCAATCTGGGCCGACACCGGTGCAGGATTTTCATGGGGCGTGCAGGAAATCAGAAGTCCTCCCAGGATTCCGGTGATGAGCAGTCCTCCGAGGAATAGGCGCTTCACGACGGGGAGCTCCGCACGATCTCGGTCCCGATTCCTTCCGGCGTGAAGATTTCGAGCAGGAGAGCATGGGCGATGCGCCCGTCGATCACATGGACCTTTCCGACCCCTTCTGCCAGAGCCCGGAGACAGCCTTCCATCTTGGGCACCATGCCTCCGGCAATGGTTCCACGCTCGATCAGGGACAGGATCTCCCGGCGGTCCAGGGAGGAGAGGAGTTCGCCCTTCTCGTCCAGAACCCCCCGGGTGTTGGTCATCATGATGAGCTTTTCCGCCTTGAGGGCTCCTGCAATCACCGCGGCCGCCTCGTCGGCATTGATGTTGAGGGGAACGCCCTCTTCCGTCACCCCGACAGGCGCGACGATGGGAATGAACCTGTGGCGATCGAGAAGGTCGAGGATTTCCGGGTTGACGGTGACGATCTGCCCCACATGTCCCAAATCCCGCCCGGAATGGCTCTTCCGCTCTCCCACGAGGAAGCCCGCATCCCGGCCGGAGAGTCCGACGGCCCGCCCGCCGTGGCGGTGGACCATCGTCACGATTTCCCGATTGATGCGGCCGGTGAGAACCATCTCCACCACCTCCATCGCATCGCTTCCTGTCACCCGGATCCCGTCCACAAATTCCGGACTCATCCCCAGCCGGCCCATGAGGTGGGAGATCTGGGGGCCCCCCCCATGGATCACCACCGGACGAATCCCGATATGCTGGAGAAGGACCAGGTCCTGGGCAAAGGAGAGACTCTCCTCCCCCCCACCGTCGAGCGCCCCG
>DAIBSV010000396.1 GCA_027415455.1 Nitrospirota bacterium
AAAATCTCTACGAGGCCGAACGCCAGGTCTCCTCGGGAAAACGGGCCGACACGCCGGGGGATGCCCCGGAGGCCATGAGCGAGGTCCTTCGCATCAACCGCTCGCTTGCGGTCACGGGACAGATCATCCAGAACGCCCGGGAAGGGGCGAGCCGGATCTCCCTGATGGAAAGCATCCTGACCCAGATCGACAACGTGATGATCCGGGCCAAGGGACTCGCCATCCGCCAGGCGAACGGAACGATGGACGCCGAGGACCGGAGGATCGCCGCGGAAGAGGCCGCCAGGCTTCTCGAACAGACTGTCGCCCTGGCCAACACCCGCGGCGGGGAACAGTATCTCTTCGGAGGGACCAACATCAGCATCCCCCCCTTCCTGCTCGGGGATTCCCAAAAGGATCCCTACCTGGTTTCCTACCAGGGCAACCACAAAAGCTCCACGATCCAGCAGGGATTCACGCCGAGCTTCCGGCAGGCCGGACTGATGCGGACAACCGTCTCCGGAGACGAGGTCCTGGGAGATTCGAAGAAGAACCCGGATGGTCCCCTGGCCTTTCCCGCATTGCGCCGATTTGTCCAGGGTCTCAAAAACAATGACGATGCGGCCATCCACAATGCCATCGGGGAGCTCGATCTTGCGGTTCGCTCCATCTCCGAGCGTTCGGCCGTTTTGGGGACCTACGAGCGCTCCCTCAGAAGCACCATCGCCCGCCTCGAGAAATACCGGACCGATCTCAAGGTCCTTCGGAGCGAAACGGAAGATGTGGACATTCCCAAGGCCGCGTCCCGCATGGCCCTGTCCCAGAACCTGCTCGAGGTGTCGGCCAAGGCGAGCCGGAACATCCTCCAGAATGTGCAGAATGTTCTCTTCCATTGACCGGGACGCCTTGACGAGAGGGAGCTTTCCATGCTGATCCTGACGCGAAAAATCGGAGAAGGCATCCGGATCGGCCCCTCGGTCCACCTCGTCGTCCTTGAGGTAAAGGGTGGCGCGGTCCGGATCGGGATCGAGGCCCCCGAAGGGGTCCTCATTCACAGGGACGAGGTCCTGGCCCGGATCACGGAAGAAAACAGAAAGGCGACCGGGACCTCCCGGGACAAGGTGGAGGGGGAGGCCCTGCTGCCGTCTCCAGGCCCGGGAGGCGCGATGAAGGTCTTTGATACGAAACGCTTCGGAAGGATCCCGGTGGAGGACGAGCGGATCATCATCTTCCCCGACGGCCTTCTGGGATTCCCCGCTTCCCGGCGGTTCGTCCTTCTCGAGACGGCCGAAAACGGAATCTTCTACTGGCTTCAGTCCCTCGATGATCCCGCCCTGGCCTTCGTGGTGATCGATCCGGTCCATCTGATTCCCGATTACAAGGACCGGCTTCTTCTCCCGGATTG
>DAIBSV010000397.1 GCA_027415455.1 Nitrospirota bacterium
ATCCGGGAGGTCCCCCCGCAAAGGGGGTTCTCGTCAATCCGGAGATCCTGGAGCGCACCGGTTCGGTTCCGGTGGTGGAGGGGTGTCTCTCCTTTCCCGGCCTGGACCTGTCCATCCGCCGTCCGGAAAAAGTGACTGTCGCCGGATTCGATGAGAAGGGCGACCGAGTGGTCTATACCGGGTCGGGGCTCTTCGCCCGGATGGTCGAGCACGAGGTCGACCATCTCGAAGGAATTCTTCTACCGGATCGTCAACCCGCCCTCTCGCGTCTTTTGTCCCACTGGCGGCGGACGCGGTGGGAGAAAAGATGGGAGAAACAGCCGTGACCGATGTTTCGGGGATCCGGACGGTCTTCATGGGAAGTCCCGACTTTGCCGTTCAAGAGAGAGGGCCAGCAGGTAGTCGACAAACTTGGCCAGGATGATCCGTTCCGGGGGAATTCCACGCTCCTCCTCCCTCTTCGCGAGCGCCTGCAGGTGGCTCACGGACCGATTCATTCCCACGAGGTCGGGATAGCGGGAGAGGTCGGCCAGTGCGACGTCATACCAGGCCCGCATGGGGGCCCCTCCGTTGACCCTGACCCGCATGACCGGAGCGTGCGGGAAGATGAAGCGGAGGGGAACGGGAGGAAGAGGAATCTCAGGAACGATTCCCTCGAAGTCATGGCCGTCGGCGCCCAGTCCGTGGAGCCAGATCACCGCCCATCGGGGATCTGGCCCCGTCTCGAGGATCACCGCATCAAGCATGGCTTCCTCCAGCCGTTCCAATCGCCGCCAGCTCCGACAGAAAATGCCCGGAATCCCCATCGACCGGGGCAAGGCATCCGAAGGTTCCGCAGATCCAGGCCCGGGTGACCCCTGTTGCCCCCGGAGCCTTCCCGGAGACTGGAGTTCCTTCCCGAGAGAGAACGATCCATGCCGGAGATCCGGCAGACCTTGCCTGCGACTGCCAGGAGGCGGCATTCGGCCCCTGGAGAACCACCGTCGGAGCCCCGGAGAGTCGGTAGGAAAGGGCGGAAAGAAGGGTGTCGAAACCCTCCGGCCGGGTGTTGAAGGTCCCCGCGAAGAGCGTGAGGCTCCTTTCTGCCGCTTCGAGCATGGGGAGATCCCCGAGAAGGGATCCGAGACGGAGGAGGCTCCGGACAGCGACCCCGTTTCCGTTGGGAAGGGACTGGTCGTGGCCGGTCTTGATCCGGCAGAGGAGTTCTTCATGATCGCGGGCGGTAAAGAAAAAACCTCCCTCCGCACGGTCTTCGAACTGGTCCAGAAGGACCCCGGCAATCTCCTTCGCCCAGGCCAGCCGATCTTCGGAGTAGGCGGCCGAGAGACTTTCCAGAAGGGCCTCGAGCAGGAAGGCATAGTCGTCGAGATAGGCGGGGAGGCG
>DAIBSV010000398.1 GCA_027415455.1 Nitrospirota bacterium
GCCCAATTTCTGGAGGAGGCGATCCGGCCTCCCAGCTCCCGGGGATTTTCGCTCGGAACGACGATCATCAGGCCTCCCCAGGAAAATCTGAAAAAGACGAACCCCAGCATGACGACTTTGCGGTACCGGCCGGTCTTGATGACGAACATGTCGGCACATTCTCCCGTCTCTTTCGGAAGATTCTCCCAAAAGGCTGAGAGATGATGCGTCTCCGCCGGAACGATGCCGTCCTCGGTAAAGAGGCGAAAATCCTCGAGGCTCCGCTCAAGATCGGCCCCGGGCCAGAGATCCCGGATCGTGGAAGAGAAGAGGACCAGACCCCGCTTTTCATGAAAAAGGAGAATATGAGGGCTTGCCACCCGAGCGAGGCCGTCCAGCGCGTTCTGGGGATTGATGACCGAGGGGAAAAGGGCTCCGGGAAAGGGGAGGGAGTGAAAGAGCATGAGAGGATGTTCTCCTGAAAAGCGACAAGAAATCCGTCGGCAAAACTTAAGAAAATACGGGACAGCTTAACATTTCAAACGGTGCTCTTTCCGGAAACGGATACCTGGCCCGAACATGCCGCCCGACAAGCCCCTCCGTTCCGACCGGGTCATCCCCTTTATTGGCGCCTGGTGCCGGCCATGAATCGATAAAGCCGACGGCACGCAGAATGATAGGCATCGAGGTCGCGGGCATCGTACGCATGGGGCCAAGCAGGTCCTCCGGTTTTATCGATGAGTCGCAAGAGAAGCTCTCGGGCCGGAAAGTTGCGATCGGACGGCTCCCCGTTGACGTGGCGAATCACTTCCCCGCCCAGTGCCCAGAGATAATCGGCGTATCGTTTGGTCGTCTTTCTGGAGGATCCGTCCTCAATCAGGGCCAGCAGGAAGGATCTGAATTCTTCCACGATTCCATTGCCGATCGGTATGTCGAGTTCCGGAAAGCCCGCCCAGCTGCTTGCCCAACGATCGAGGTCGATACGGTAGACACCCAATACCGCCGAGGGAGACAAAGCCGCTTGCGACGGCCCGGATTGACGCTGAGAAATGGACTCCTTGCGCTTGTCCATGGATGCTTTTCTCGCCCCCCCACTTTTCCGACAAAAACTATCGAGAAACGCTAGAACGTCCTCTCGATCCAGACCCGGAGGACCTTGCCCAGGATCAAGGCTTTCTCCAGCAGAAATTCATAATTCCGACTCGCACAATCAAAGCAACCTGATTATTCCATTATTGATAGAGATTTTCCCTCTCCGTACAAGCATATCCAGTTCTGATTTTATTCCTTTTTTGACATTGCTGCCGAGGCGTTGAAACCCTTTTGCCTTTGCCAGATCTCGAAGAAATATCTCCAAGGGAGCAACACCACCAATTTTATCTAATAGCGCCTCAATCTG
>DAIBSV010000399.1 GCA_027415455.1 Nitrospirota bacterium
ATGGATCAAATGATCGGGGAGCAGGAGAATCGCGAGCGCCTTGCCGAAACCGAATTCGAGCGGGTTCGGGAGCTCTGGAAAAAGGCCATGATGGAAAAGGAAAAGATCCTGATATTGAGGGAGCGCCACAGGGAGGGGGAGAGACGGCGGGTCCTTCGATTGGAGGAACGCTCCCTTGAGCTCTGGATTCAGTCGAGGGGGCCTTCCGGTCCTCCTCGTGGCGGAGGATCTCCATGAATAAAACCCGGGTGCGGTTTTCTTTCTGCGGCGGGATGGCGGCTCTCCTGATCCTTTCAACGCTGTCGCTTTCTCCGGAGGCCTCTGCGGCTTCGAGTGCCGCCCCGGCGACCTCCCCGCCGGGTTCCGGGTCGAGTGCCGGGGAGGAGCGCCGCCTCCTTCTGATGAAGCAGGATCTCGACAGGGAGATTCAGAAAAACAAGAAGATTCTGGGAGAGATCGAGAAGAAGCTCGCGCTTTACCAGTCGCTCAAAAAGAAGAATGTCAGGCGTCTTGTCAGACTTTATGAATCCATGGCCCCACGGACGGCGGCCTCCCAGATCAATGTCATGCCGGAAAGTCTCCGGTTGACGCTGTTCTCGGGAATGAATCCACGGAAGGCGTCGCGCATCATGCGGTACGTGGATCCTCGCGTTGCGGCAAAAATCTCGGTCGAAATGGCTGGAGATTCTTCCGCGCGGGGAGGCGGTCGGTGAACCTCTATCGGAAGGGGCGTCGTCATGGGGACAGCACCATCATCCATCCTTCACACAATCCCGGAATCTGCTCCGGCCAGGACCCAAAAGGTTCCTGCGGATCCCGAAAGGCCTGAAAAAGCCGAGTCCCGGGGTTCCGCGAAAGCGGAAGGGAGCGGATCGGAAACCCGCTCCGCCAAATCCTCAAGCCATAAAAAGAGCCCCTTTGCCTCGCTCTTCAGGAGGACCCTGGCGGGACGAGTGCGACAACACCCGGAAGGGGAGCTTCCGGAGGGGGCGCTTCCGGAGGAGGTCCGCTCCGGAAAGGACCGCATCAAAGCTCCTCACGGAGAGCGCTCCAAAGCCGTTGCCCATTCCCGCAAGAAAAAGGCGGCATCCGCAGGGGAAGAGGTATTGTCACGGATGGAACCCCTTCCGGAAATCCCTTCGAAAAAGGGGACGTCCCTCCTTCCCCATTCCTCCGGAAAGCCCCCACGCTCCTCTCGTGTCCTGTGGGGTCCCCAGGGACATTCCCCCACACCGGCGCCCTCCCTTCCGACGGGATCCGGGGTCAAGGAGCCGGTTGCGGTGACTCCTTCCGTTCCCGTGGCGGAGACAACGGCTCCGTCCGGCGCAAGCTTTTCCGGGGAGTTCATGAAATCGCTCCCGCATTCCGGGCCGG
>DAIBSV010000039.1 GCA_027415455.1 Nitrospirota bacterium
GAGCCATCACATCGAATGCCCCTCCCTCGGGTCCGCCCCTTTCGGAGAGGAATCTTTGAGGCCCTCTATCCGCCCTTCCGCAGGAGCAGACGGTTCAGGGCGTTGGCGAACCGCTCGCGGTCGGAGGCGGAGAAGGGAGCGGGGCCGCCCGTCGTCACGCCTCCGCTCCGGAGCTCCTGCATGAAGTTGCGCACCGAGAGACGCTCCCCCACCGTCTCCGGATCGAAGACCTCCCCGTGGGGGGAGAGGGCGACGGCTCCTTTTTCGACGACCTTCGCCGCGAGCGGGATGTCGGCGCTCACCACGAGATCCCCCGTCCCGACCCTCTCCGCGATCCAGGTGTCGGCGACGTCGAGGCCCGAACCGACCACCACCCGTTCGAAAAGGGGAGAGTCGGGAAGATGGATCGCCCGGTTCGCCACGAGAACCAGGGGCACTCCGGTCCGATTGGCGGCCCGGAAGAGGATCTCCTTGGCCGCCTTCGGACATCCGTCGGCATCGACATAGATTTTCAAGGCAGGGACTCCTGTCGGATAAGGGGGACCGTGTCCGTGCGACCGGTTTCCTCCACGATACCGGAGGCGGGGGCTCCGGGCAACCGTCCTGTCCACCCGGTAATCGGGTCGCGCAGGGTTTTCGTCCGGTTCATTCCTGTTTTGCACTCCTCGTCGGAAGGCTCTGGCTGTCCTGAAAATCCCCATTCCCGCATGTGTTGTTCCAAACGGGTCCGGAGAGGCCCTGTTCGCCTGAGTGGAACGGGTGTCCTTTTTGTTTTCCCTTGATCACGTGAACGGTTGATGGAGAAGGCGCGGCCGGAGAGAGGATCCTCCGGCCGGATGGGGTGGGATTACCGCGCGGCCCAGACGAGGTCTTTCTTCGAGCCGATGCGGGCGGTGAGGAGGGAGAGGGCCCGGTCGAGGGGAAGGTCGAGAGTTTTTCCCGTGGCGAATCGGCGGATCCGGAGGATCGTGCCATTTCCGGTGCGGAAGATTCCCGCGATCTGGATCCGTTCCTCCTTGTGGAAGAGGGCCCGGGAGAGGACCTCGTCGATCGGACCCTGGTCGAAGAGGCCGTGGTGGAGGAGCCGTCCTTTGGCGTCGAAACTCTGGACGATCACGCCCACGAAGAACTTTGGCGTTCCGAGGAAGCGGAAGACCATCTTCCGGCTTCCGGCGAAGGCCGGGGTCCTGGGAATGGGGATCCGGACCCCCGGAGTTCCGGTCTGAACCACCAGGGTGCGAAGATCGACCGGAGAGCCCGTTGAGGTCGAGGCCATGGCCGGAGTCCCTGCCAGAAGAGCCGGCAGAAGAAGCGCCGAAAGGCGGATCAGACGAAGATGTGTCACAGAAGAGCTCCTTTCGGATGTTGGTCGGATTTGCGCCTTCCCTTATTGATGAAGCGAGTCCTGCAAACTGCATGCCGATAAGGCCTTCGGGAGGAGCGGAGTGGGGGAGGCCTTGTGTGCGGGCTCCGGGAGGAATTGCCGGCGAAGTCCCGTCGTACCTTTTTCCGGTTTCGTTCACCCGTGAAACCCTCTCCCTGGCATGGGGTTTCATGGGGTACCCCTCCTGAAACCCCTGTTTCTTGATCAATGATGGGAATAGTTGGGCCATTTTACGGGAATGGCTCCCCCCGAAAACACCAAAATATCCGTTAAACTCGTGAGAGGCGGGATTGGGTCTTCGGAGATCGGAGGAAAGAAAGGACGGTTTTCCGGAGAGGGTCGAGAAAGAGGGACGCGGGAGGCAAGGGCTTTTTTCCGCAGGTCGGAGTCCATCCCGAACACGCTCCCGTTGCCCGTCCTGTGGAGGGTTTCCTTAAAACGGCCGAACAGGAAATTAGGATGAGAGGAGGAGCGGCTGGAGTGGTCGCCCTTCCGGAAGTCGGAGGGGAGTCTGCGGAGGGGGGGATGAGCGAATGCGAATCAGAATTGTTTTGGAATCCGGCCTGTTCCAACATTCCGTTGGCCGAATGACGGGATTTGATGTGGGAGTCCACCGGGAAATGGCGTTTTGTGATCGGACTGAACCAGATTTCATGGTCGCCCTTTCCATGTCGCACAAGGATGCATCCATGCTCGCGGAGGGTTCGTAGGATGTCTGGAGTGAAGCCGGACATCAGGCAGGTAGAAGAATGGTTCGGTCGGAGTGGAGAAGGATTCGGACGGGACCTGAGGGAGTTTCCGCCAGTTCAAGGAGTTCCGGAATCAAAACGCTCAACTTTTCAAGAAGGATCTCGGTTGTTTCCGCTTCGGTGATAAGGCCAGGGAGATCGCCGCTTGACGCCACCCATACTCCAGTCTCGTCGTCCCAAAAAGCCAGAATTTCGACTTTTTTTTCATCGACCGTGGTCTTTTCCGTCATCCTATGACCGCATTGGAGACCCCGTACGAAAGGCACGGGAGGAATGCGCTCTCCTTTCTGTTAAGTTGTGGGGGCGGGCCTTCCACCAGCCGGGTGTTACCGCTTTGTTTTTACGGCCCTTGTAACGCGGTCTTGCGACCGTCTCCCCTCGCCAATGTGGCCGACCGGTGTTTGGTCCCGATCCGTTTCGTCCTTGCCCTTAGGTTGTCTGCAACCGGGACTGGAAGACGCCGGGACTGAGGAAACATCCCGGGGTGGGTCTTGAACCTTTCGGCAACGGAGTTCAAAAAGAACTGAGGTTGGTCAACCCGAGCCTGAAACACCTCCTTTCAAGCTCCGCCGTTCACGGCGGGGTGGTTGACGCGGGAGTCCTCCGAACACGATTACAGTAATATAGCTCCTCGAGGATCTCAAAGGAACTTTCTGGGTGTTCCGTCGGGCTCCTCCATACGGAGTGGCAGACCTTTAAGACAGGGCTTGCCGCGGCAAGGACGGCTCCCGCCGGATCTTCACGATTCCGGTCGATTTCTTCTTGAGGCAGAAGTGTCGGCATAGTCGCGCCTCATGGGGAATGGAGGGCCCGAAGAAGTCCGGAAGAAGGTTTCGGATGCGGCCTCTCCTGAACCCTCCGATCTTTTTTCTCCCGCATCTTTGGAATAGGATGAAGGAAAAGGGGAGTGGGGTGAGCGCGGACCGCGAAGGGGCCTCGATGGGGCGAAGGAGCCGGGGAATGGGGCGGGCGAAAGCGATGGGGAGGGTTCTGATTCTTCTGGCGATCCTGGGGATTCTCTTCGGGGCCGCGCCGGCCCGGGCGGACTGGACACTGGTCGGACCCGGAAGCTACGTCGTGGGGATTCCTCCCGGCTATGTCCGGGCCTGGGCCCGGCCCCGGGAGGTGGGACGCCAGGAGGAGACCAACTGGTGCTGGGCGGCCACCGTGGCGATGGTGCTGAACTTCGCCCATGTTCCCGTGACCCAGGATGAGATCGTGAAACGGGTCTTCGGTCGCGATGTGAACAAGCCCGCGACCATGATCCAGATCATGCAGGCGATCGACGGATGGCGCTCCGTCTACAAGGGGAAGACGGTGGTGGTCAACGCCTTTCTCGAGCCCTCCGGCGAGCAGATCCTCCACGATCTCTACCTGAACTATCCGGTCATCCTGGCGCTCAAGGTCGGAAAAAGGATCGGCCACGCCGTCGTGGTCACGGCGGCCAAATACACGCTGGTCGGAGGCAAAAAGCGGATCGACTACTTCCTCGTCCGGGATCCCTGGCCCCAGAATCCCTCCGAAGCCCGGCTCGATCCCCCCCTCTTCAAGGACATCATCGGCGCCGTCGGGGTGCGGATCTCCCTCGTAAAAGCCCCCTGATCCGAAGGAGCCCCTCCGGTTTTGGTCAGGAGACGGTCGGAGGACTCTTCCTGTCCCTGACAGGCCGGGCCCATCCTCCTTCGAAGAGGATCCGGTCCAGGGGCTCCCGGGTGCGCTCGGTCGCCTCCCGGGCCGCAAGCTCCGGGTCGAGGAGGGAGGGGGAGCCGGCGTACCCGACCGCGATCATCGACATGGGCGTAAAGTCCCCCGGAATGGCAAATTCCGTCCGGAGGCCCTCCGGATCGAACCCCCCCATCACATGGGCGGCCAGTCCCTGGGCCTGGGCCTCGACCAGAAGCGCCATCGTCGCCATGCCGGTGTCGTGTTCCCCCCACCGGTTGGGGGAGCGGTCGTGGGAAAAATGGTCCCGGGCGAGGGTGGCGACCAGGATCTGGGCGTTCCTGGCCCACAGGCGGTTCCCCGGGGTCAGGCAGTCGAAGGCCTTCCCCCAGCCCTCCCGGTCGTAGAACCGGTTCCAGAAGATGAAGCGCCAGGGCTGGTCGTTGAAACAGGACGGCGCCCATCGGGCCGCCTCGAAGAGGGAGAGAAGGGAGCCGAAGAGAACGGGACGGTCCGGGTCGAAGGCCCGGGTGCTGAAGCGTTCCGCGAGAAGCGGGACGATCGGGGAATCCGTCCGGGCGTTTTTATCCGCCATGGTCATTCCCCCGCGATCCGCAGTCCCTCCACCAGAAGGGAGGGGGTGTTGACCGAGGAGCGGATTTCGAGGTCGTTGCCGACCTCCACGATTCCCCGGTAGAGATCGTCGAGGGTTCCCGCGATGGTGATCTCGGAGACGGGGTGGACGATCGCCCCGTTTCTGATCCAGTACCCGAAGGCTCCCCGGGAGTAGTCCCCCGTGACCGTGTTGACGCCGAAACCGATCAGCTCCGTCACCAGAAGCCCCTCGGAAATTCCGGCGATGAGTTCCTCCCGGGACTTCGTTCCGGGGGAGACCACCAGGTTCGAGACGCCGACTCCCGGCCCGTCGGAAAGAGACCGGACGGCGTTTCCGGTGGAGTGCCGGCGGAGCTTCCGGGCCGAATAGGTGTCGAAAAGATAGGTGGTGAGGACCCCCCTGTCCACGATCGTCTTGGGCCGCGTGGGGAGCCCTTCTCCGTCGAAGGGGCGGCTTCCCAGCCCTCCCGGGATGAACGGGTCCTCCCGGAGGGTCACCTTGTCCGACATCACTGGAGTTCCCTCCCGATCCTTCAGGTAGGTGGCGTTTCTGTAGAGGGAGGAGCCGGAAATGGCGCCCGCGAAGTGGCCGATCAGGCTCCGGGCCGTTTCGGGGTCGAAGAGGACCGGGTAGGAGCCTGTCGGGACCCGTCGGGCGTGAAGCCGCGAGACGGTCCGGAGTGCGGCCTTTTTCCCAACGGCGCCGGGGTCCTTCGTCGCCTCCCAGGCGGGGCCCACCACATACCAGTAGTCGCGTTCCATCGCGTCCTTGTCGGTCGCGATCACCGAACAGGAGAGGGAATAGGAGCTTTTCCGGTATCCGCCCAGGAATCCCAGGGTGTTGCCGAAGACGATCCGGGCCTGGGAGCGGGCGCAGTCGGCCCCTTCCGAGTTCGTGATCCGGGGGTCAAACCCCAGGGCGGCCTCTTCCGAGTCGCGGGCCCGCTCGAAGAGATCCTCCCGGCTCGGAATGACGGTCTCCGGAGGAAAGAGGGTCTCCGGATCGACGGACGGGGGGAGAAGCGCCTCCGGAAGGCCGGCGAAGGGGTCGGAGGCGGTGTGGCGGGCCATCGCCACCGCCCGGGCGACCAGCTCGTCGATGTGCGGTTTCGAGAGATCCCGGGTCGAGATGCTCGACTGGGATTGCCCGACGAAGACCCGGATCCCCAGCCCCTGGCTCTGGGAGGCCTGGATCTTTTCCAGGGCGCCTTTTCTCACGGTGACATTTTCCTCGTCGGTCCAGACGTAAAGGGCGTCGGCCGAGGTCGCTCCCGCGCGTTTCGCCGCCTCCAGGATGTGGGCCACCGCATCCTGCCCGCTGTCGAAGTCCTTGATCGCTGTGCTCATTGTCTCTCCATTGTAGTCTTGGGTCGTCTGGTCTGGTGGGACTGCGTGGAATCAGTGGGTGCCGCCGACGGTGATTCCGTCGACCCGGATGGTGGGAAGTCCCACCCCGACAGGAACGGACTGGCCGTCCTTTCCGCAGGTTCCAACCCCCGTGTCGAGGGACATGTCGCTTCCGACCATGCGGACCTTGGTCAGGACGTCGGGACCGTTGCCGATGAGGGTCGCCCCCTTGACCGGATAGAGGATCTTGCCCTTTTCGACATAGTAGGCTTCGGACATCGAGAAGACGAATTTTCCTGATGTGATGTCCACTTGGCCGCCGCCGAAGTTCACGGCATAGATCCCGCGGTCGAGGGAGGCGAGGATCTCCCCGGGTTCGGACTCCCCCGCCAACATGACCGTGTTGGTCATCCGGGGCATGACCGGATGGGCGTAGGATTCGCGGCGTCCGTTTCCCGTCGACCGGGTTCCCATGAGGCGGGCGTTCTGGCGGTCCTGGAGATATCCCCTGAGGATGCCCTTTTCGATCAGGACCGTCCGCTGGGTCGGGGTCCCCTCGTCGTCGACGTTGAGAGACCCCCGACGTCCGGGGATGGTGCCGTCGTCGATGATGGTGCAGAGGGGGGAGGCCACGCGTTCTCCGATGCGTCCCGAGAAGGCGGAGGTTCCCTTGCGGTTGAAGTCGCCTTCCAGACCGTGGCCGATCGCCTCGTGGAGAAGGATCCCTGGCCAGCCCGGACCCAGGACCACATCCATCGTCCCCGAAGGGCAGGGACGGGCGGTGAGGTTCACGAGGGCCTGCCGGGTCGCTTCCCGGGCCGCATGGGAGAGATGGTCCGGGGTGACGAGACCGGCGTAGTCCGTCCGTCCTCCCCACCCGTAGGTTCCGGTCTGCCGGTTGTCGCCTTCCTGGACGATGACCGAGATGTTGATGCGAGTCAGGGGGATCCGGTCGGCGACGATGGTTCCGTCCCGGCGGACGACCTGGACCGTCTTGACCTCGGAGGCCAGGGAGGCCATCACCTGGACGACCTTGCGGCTTTCGGCCCGGGCCAGACGGTCAAGGTTTTCGAGGACGGCGATCTTGTCCGGCACGGGACGATCGAGGGTGAGGTCGGTCGCGGGAAAGAGGTCGGTCGCGGGACGGTTCGGGGAAGAGACCGAAAGCGGGGAGGAGCTGCCTCCCCGGTCCGCGATCCGCCGGGCCGACTCGACCGCGCGCGTGAGCGCCTTCGGCTCGAACTCCTCGGTGAAGGCGAAGCCGGTCCGCTCCCCGGAGACGATCCGGGCCCCCACCCCCTGGGAGACATCCTGTCCGGCCTTCTTCACGATCCCGTCCTCGAGGCTGTAGTGTTCCCGGACGGTGTATTCGAAGTAGAGATCGGCGTCGTCAACGGCGGCGGAAAGTGCCGCCGATCCCATGACGCGTTCGAGAATGCGGGGAGACGTTCCGAACTGATTTTCGAAGAAAAGGGCGATTTCCTTATGGGGAGTCGTCAAGTCGGGATCCTCCGGATATTCGTGAAAATGGAAGTTGAGGGGGAAGGGGCTTTGGCTCCGCCACGGTCACAGGGGGCCGCGGAGGGCTCTTCCGGTATTGTCTTGGGTCTGCCATCATTTCATTATACAGGGGAGGAAGCGCCGGAATCCATGAAAAACCGTAGGAGCGGGAGCCAAACAAAAACCGGAACGCCGGGGGGAGCCCGGGAGGAAAAAATGAAGAGAGATGAGGGTCGGAATCGGGACAGGATCGGGAGGCTCATGGAGGCGGGGGTCGCCGACGGGGTCTTCCCCGGGGGGGTCGCGCTCTGGGGAGACCGGGAAAGGGTTGTTGGAGAGGTGACGGCAGGGCGTCTCAGGATCCTTCCGCCCCCGCCGGGTCCCCCCGTCACGCCGGACACCCTCTTCGACCTGGCCTCTCTCACCAAGCCCCTGGCGACCGGGGCGCTCGTCCTTCTGGCGGTCTCCGAAGGACGCCTCGACCTCTCCCGGACTGTCGGGCAATACCTGCCCGAGGCGGCGGGATGCTTCGCGGGGGAGGCCCCGCTCCGGGAGCTCCTTTCTCATTCATCGGGTCTGTGCGCCTGGGCGCCGCTCTACGACCGGATCGATCCCGCCCTCTCCCGGGAGGCTCGGAAAAGTGAGCTGTTGCGTCTGATCCTCGCCCTTCCCCCCGCGGCGCCGCGGGGGGGAAAATCGATCTACAGCGATTTCGGATTCATGCTTCTTGGTTGGATCCTCGAACGGGTGTGGGAGGAGCCTCTGGAGCAGCTCTACCGGGAACGGATCGCCCGTCCCCTGGGAGTCGCCTCGGCCGATTTCCTCTCTCCGGACTCTCCCCTTCGGGAGGCCGTCCTGAACGGACGGCTCCCGGTGGCCTCGACCGAGACCGACCCCGCTTCGGGGGAACCTTTCACCGGCGTGGTCCACGACGAACACGCCCGGCTCCTGGGTGGCGTGTCAGGTCATGCGGGACTTTTCGGCTCGGCGCGTGCCGTCTGGGAGCTCGCCCGACCATGGCTGGGGGGCGGGTTCTTTTCCGAGAGTTGGCTTGCGGAATTCAGAAGCCGGCAGCCGGGCCTCGAATGGGCCCTCGGATGGGACACCCCGACCCCCGGCTCCTCCAGCGGCCATCACATGACCCCGGGAGGGGCGATCGGCCACCTGGGATATGCGGGAACCTCCCTCTGGATCGACTGGAAGCGGGAGAGGGTCGTGGTTCTTCTGACCAACCGGGTCCACCCCGTCCGGACCAACAACAGGATCCGGGAGTTCCGCCCCATCCTGCACGACGCCATCATGGAGGGCTTCGGCCCGGAGGCGGGGGGAGAGAATCAGGATGGAATCGAGGCCTTGCCTTCGTAGACCGCCCGCCCGCGCTCGAAAAGGCGTTCCATCTCCGGGAGGTCGGGAAGGGTGCGGAGGGTTTTGTCGAGGGTGGTGACAGAGACAGGGAGAAAAAGGGCCCTGAGCCAGATTCTTTTCGTGAGGATGGGCCGCTCGAGAAGGCGGCGGGCCGGGTCCTGGCCTTTCCGCAGGATGGTGACCCCCCCCTTCCAGACAAGGGAGAGCTCGAGACCGACGCGGCCGCCCACGGCGGCAGGGAGGGGGATTCCCGTCGAAAAAAGTCCTGCGGTGTAGGCGAAGAGCCTGTTCTTGAGATGCTGCTCCCTAAGTCTGAACTCTTCCGTGTTCAGGGGGTCGGCCAGGGCGGATTCTGGGATTCCCACAGCGGAGAGCTCCTCCTGGGGCACATAGACGCGGCCCTTTAGCCAGTCCACGGCGATGTCCTGCCAGAAATTCGCCAGCTGAAGCGCCGTGCAGATCGCGTCGGAGCGCGCGAAGAGGGCTTCGGAGCGGATCCCGTGGACCCAGAGAAGCAGACGGCCGACGGGGTTCGCCGACAGGACCGAATAGGCGATAAGATCATCGAAGGTTTCGTGGCGGACGACGGTCCGGTCCCGCTCGAAGGCCATGATCAGATGGTCCAGCCATTCCACGGGGACGCCGGTCCGCCGGATCACGTCGGATAGCGCGCGGAAGACCGGGTGGTCCACCGGCCCCTCCGCCGCCCGGTAGAGCAACGTTCGCCATCCGGCCAGAAGTGCCAAGGCGCGGCTGGTGTCGGGCTCCTCGTCGGCGAAGTCGTCGGCGGCCCGGGCAAAGGCATAGATGGCGGCTATCGATGGACGGGTGGAGGCGGGAAGAAGGCGGGAGGCCACGGGGAAGTTCTCGTAATGGTCGGAGACGACCCGGGCGCAATACTGGTAGGAGCTTTCGAGGTCGATCATCGCTCTCCCAATGCCTCGAGGATAAGATCGGCGGCCCGGTAACCGGATCGCACCGCCCCCTCCATGGTGGCCGGAAGGCCCGTGTCGGTGATGTCTCCGGCCAGCCAGAGGTTCGTAAGGGCGGTTCTTGGCTCCGGCCGGAGAGAGGCCTGGCCGGCGCCCAGAACCGGAGTGGCGAAACGGTCCCGGACCGCCCGGACGCTTTTCAGGGTGGCGTTGCTCTTTGGTGCGAGCTTGCGGACATGGTCGAGGCAGAGGCCCCCGAGTTCCGCGTCTGACAGGCACATCAGATCGTCCGCACCGGAGACGGTGGCGCTCGCCACGCGGGTGGGATGGACGTCGTCCTCGGTCCGGATGGACCAGTCGAACCAGGGCCGCGCCTCCGGGATCAGTCGTTGGTCCATGGCATCCCTGTTGAAAATCCAGTGGACGGAGGACCGGGGAAATCCCGTGATGAGGGGAAGATCAACGGGTTCCGAAAAGAGGAGATTGACGGAAAGGATCGGGGAGGAATAGGCCAGACGGCTCATCCGGTCCACGAGAGGCGTCCGGTGAAGGGAGATCGGGGCGATCTTCTCGAAGGCCCAGGGGGGAAGGGCCGACAGAAGATGGTCGGAACGTCCGAGGGGAAGATCCTCCTGGGCGGTCGAAACCTTCGTCACGCCTCCCTGATCCGCCGAAAACCCCACGATGCGCGTCTTGGTCCGGACCTCCACTCCCCGATTCCGGAAGAGCCTCATGGCCGGAAGCACGAACAGCTCGGAGAGGGGGACGGCGTTGTAGGCGGGGCGGGAGTGGCTCCCCCCCTTCAGGAGGGACTCTTTCAGGATCCGTACGAGAATGGCGGCGCTCACCTTGCGGGAGGGAAGATTGGTGGCGGAGAGGATCACCAGCTCCCAGAAGCGGTCGATGACGGTCTCCGGCTGGCCCGCCCTCACGAGAAACTCGTAGGCGGTCAGATGGTCGACGTCGCTGTCGATTTTCGGGATGGCCCGGGAAAGCCTCAGGAAGGCCAGACGGGAGAAGAAGGGGAGTCCCTCGTACCCGAGGAGTCCGCCGGCCAGGGCCAGGGGATTGTCGCTTCCCGGGATGTCGAGGGGGTTTAGTCCACGTTCCGGATCCCACAGGGGCAGATAGAGCCGGTCGTAGAAGACGAGCCCCGGACGTGTACCGAGGGCTTCGAGCAGGGTCAGGGTCCCCGTGTAGCAGGACAGGAACAGATGCTGTCCCGTGTCGATCTCCCGTCCGATGGCGGGATCAAAGTAGGAGCCGACCCTCCCTCCCAGATGGGGACGGCCCTCGAGAAGGAGGATGTCGAAAGAGCGGTCGGGTTTCCTTGAAAGACGCTCGCAGGCGGCGATACCTGCCAGACCACCGCCCATCACGGTGACCCGCGGGCGAGGGCTCACGAGCCGGTCCTTCGCATCCGGCGGCGGTCCTCCCGGTTCTCCCGCCAGAAGGAAAAAAGGACCCGGGCCTTATCCACAGGACCGAGGCCGATCCTCTTCCGGTAGACGTCGAAGCCCGAGCGGCGGATCTTTTTGTGGATCGCATGATAGACCGTTTCCATGGCGCGAGCGGCAACCATGGTCTGCCGGTCTTCCGGGCCGGAAAGAAGGTCGGCGGCCATCCGGTAATCCTCCTCGGAGCGGTTCCAGATCTCTTCGAGGAGGGCGGTCATGCCGGCGTGGATATGGCCGGAAAGGACATCGTCTTCCGTCACGCCGTGATGGCGCATCCGGTCTGCCGGAAGGTAGATGCGGTTCCGCTCCGCGTCCTGACGCAGGTCTCTCAGAATGTTCGTCAGCTGGAATGCTTCCCCGAGCCGGTCGGCATAGGGCGCGAGGCGGGAGAGATCTCCCCCGAAGATGGGGACGCAGATCCGTCCGACGGCACCGGCCGCCCTGTAGCAGTAGCGCTCGAGGGCGGGAATGTCGGGAATCCGGACGACCGAGAGGTCTTCCCGCATCCCCCGCACGATATCGCCATAGAGGGAGGCCGGAATTTTCCGGCGCCGGGAGATCTCGACGATGCGGAGAAAAAATGGCTCCTTCTCCCAGCCGTCCGGCGGCCTGAAATCGTTGTCGAAGGCAGATGCCCAGGCGGCGAGGTGGGCGGTGACGTCGATGTCGGTCCGGGGTTCGTCGGCCAGGTCGTCGACGAGACGGCAGAACACATAGAAATCGAAAAGATCCCTCTGTCCCTCGGAATCGAGAAGGGAGAAGGAGCGGTAGAAGGAGCTTCCCCGGACACCGGCGCGGGCCCGCTCAAGGCCGGTTGTGTCGAAGGACAGGGAAGAAGGTGGCGTCACTGAAGAAGGACTCCGGAGAGTTGGGTATTGAGTGCCGGGACCAATAGGGGGTCACGAGGGACGACCCTTGACCAACTATACCGTTTTAGAGGAAGGAGGGCAATCGGATCCCGTCCTTCAGCCCTGTCCGAAAGGATGGCAAAGACAATCCTGTTTTGAGAAGAAGGACAGGGCCATACGGGTGGGCTCACCCCCGATACGGCCCTCTCCCTCTTGCCGGAGGGAGGCCGGATTGTGAGGGCCCGTGTCCGAAAGGTGGGCGCCTCCCGGGATCTGGGAGTCTTGGAAAAGGGCCGGACGGCGTGAGCGGCGCCTGCATCTGGACCGGGGTGAAAAGGGAAACCGAAATCGACCGGAGGTCGCTCCGAAGGTGTCGGTTGGATTCTAAAAAGGAGGCGCCGTTTTCCAGGAGAACCACAATTGAAATCCCCCGCCCGAACGCCCATACGGACGAGGGATGCGATGGCCGCCGGGTGATCCACCTCCGCTTTCAGGAGAGTGCGTGGGGATGCTCCTCGACCCGGAACGAGGAGGTCAGGGCCGAAAGCGTCTGAACGATCTCCCGGAGACGATCGACCGCCGGCACGGCGGAGAAGACGTCCTGGTTACGGGCTTCCATGACCGTCGCAAGGGCGTTCACCGCCTCCAGGATCCGGTCGGTGGACTTTTTCTGGGCCTTCGTCGCCTCCACGATGATGTCGACATCGTGGCCCGTGTTCCGGACCATGCCGGCCAGGGTGTCGAGGACCTTTTCGGCCTGACCCGCCTGGGCTCCGCAATCCGCCAGGGCCGAGGACTCCTTTCGGATGTCGGTGACCGTTTGGGTGATGGAGTTCTGGATTCCCCCGATGGCGGAACCGATCTCCTCGGTCGCTTTCGAGGTCGTCTGGGCGAGTTTTCTCACCTCCTCCGCCACGACGGCGAATCCCCGGCCCTGCTCGCCGGCCCGGGCCGCCTCGATCGCGGCGTTCAGCGCGAGAAGGTTCGTCTGGGTTGCGATCGCGGTGATGGAACCGGCGATGGTCCCCACCTTCTGGCTCGCCTCCTCGAGACCGGCGATGCGGTTGGCAAGGCTCGAGATTTCCTCGGAAGAGGAGCGGACGCCTTCGAGGACGCTCCGGACCGTTTTCGACCCGGCATCGGCTTCCGAGATTGCCCGCTTCGAGGCCTGCCCCATCTCGAGGGCCAGCTCGCTTTCCCGCCGCGCTTCCTCCGCCAGGCCCCGGGCCTTTTCCCGGACGTCGCCCAGCGTTCCGACCGCCTCCCGGAATCCCTCGGAGACCGCCGACAGGACCCGTGAGAGCTGGTCGGCCTCCGACGAGACCGAGCGGGCATGGGCGTTCAGATTCCGGGTCACCCCGGAGAGTTCCGCGATCAGGCGGTCGATGCCCCGGCCCACCTCGCCGGCCTCGTCCGGGCCGTCCACTTTCGAGAAGCGGGTCAGGTCCCGGGACGAGGCGAGCCGTACCGTCTCCGCGGCGATCCCCAGCCGCCGGGCCATCTTCGACAGGGCCTTGAAGTCCAAGTACAGGACGACGGCCCAGGCGAACAGCGTCACGATCTGGACCCAGTTCTGGAGGTTCCTCCGGTGGACGACGCTTTTG